>CAIXTT010000020.1 GCA_903922455.1 uncultured Bacteroidota bacterium
AAACTCCTTTTTAATATGATAGAAGGATTCATCAGATAAAGCTATCGGTAAATAGCTATTAACCATCCTACAGAACTACCAAATCTAACCCATAATGCTAAGAAGGACTTATAATAACGACGCCTCTCGACTAAAATCCAAAATCTAAAATCTAATCCCGATAGCTATCGGGACTAATATCTAACATCCTTTTCCCACCGCATCCTTCAATTTTCACCCGACAATATTTCTTATTCACCAAAAGGATTCACCTGTCGGCTCCTCTTCGATGGTATTTTGCAACAGTAGAACACAAGATATATGATAAAAGACGTCCCTTCCGTAGAGCAATTCAACTCCCTTAGCTTTGATGAACAAGCATGGCATGTTTGGCACCACGCCACTTTTATGATAGTAAGACAAAATTCACAGTATAGAGTTAATCTTTATTATATGAATGGCTTTTACATTCAACTGTGGTATCATGTAAAGAAAAATCGTATCAATAAAATTGGTGCGACCTATTCAAATTCCGTAATGAATCCTTATCTCCGACTCATTGAATTGAAAGATATAATTTCGTAATGCTGGCATCATCCCTGCATCCAAATAGAAAGCCCTGCATTGCGGGGCTTTTGAATTTTTATATTTATCGTCACCTATTGATTCTCATTTAAACGCCGTGTTAGCAGCGGTTATGCAGCGGAAGCAACGGTAAAAAATTATTCGAAGTAAAAATTATTTGCTACTAAAAAAATCCAACATCCGACATCTACAAAGGGATATTCCCATGCTTTTTCTTCGGCAATTTCACTACTTTGTTTTCTAACATGGCAAAAGCATTAATTAATTTCTGCCTTGTATCTTCTGGTTTAATCACCTCATCCACATAGCCACGCTCTGCAGCGAGATATGGATTTGCAAAATGATTGTTGTACTCTTCTTCTTTTTCTTTCAATTTCGCTGCTGGATCTTTCGCTTTCGAAATTTCGCCTTTGAAAATAATTTCCGCAGCTCCTCTTGCACCCATCACAGCAATCTCTGCAGTAGGCCACGCATAATTCATATCGGCACCAATATGTTTTGAATTCATCACATCATAAGCACCGCCATAAGCTTTACGAGTAATTACAGTCACTCTCGGGACCGTTGCTTCACAAAACGCATATAATAATTTTGCCCCATTGCTAATAATTCCATTCCACTCCTGATCCGTACCCGGTAAAAATCCTGGAACATCTTCCAACACTAACAATGGAACATTAAAGCAATCGCAAAAACGAACAAAACGAGCCGCTTTGGTTGAGGAATGGTTGTCGAGTACGCCCGCTAAGTAAGCCGGTTGGTTAGCAACAATACCAATAGATCTTCCCGCAAGTCGCGCAAATCCTACTACAATATTTTCTGCGAAGTTTTTATGCACTTCAAAAAATCCTTCTCCATCATCGTCAATTAAATGAGTAATGATTTCACGTATATCATAAGGTTGATTGGGATTTTCTGGAATGATGGTATTCAATACAAGTCGTTTTTCATTGCTTACCGTATAGGCATAGTGTGGCGCTTGGTCTTCACAGTTAGAAGGAATATAACTCAACAATCTTTTGATAGAGTTGATGCATTCAATTTCATTGGCACATGAAAAATGCGTTACACCTGATTTTACACTGTGTGCGGAAGCCCCACCTAAATCTTCACTACTCACTTCTTCATGTGTTACGGTCTTCACAACATTGGGTCCTGTTACAAACATGTAGGAAGTATTTTCTACCATCATAATGAAATCAGTGATAGCCGGTGAATACACTGCACCACCCGCACAAGGTCCCATGATGGCAGAAATTTGTGGAATAACTCCCGAAGCCATCGTGTTTCTGTAAAAGATATCGGCATAACCACCTAAGGAAACAACACCTTCCTGTATGCGAGCTCCACCCGAATCGTTGAGTCCAATAAGCGGTGCTCCATTTTGCATCGCTAAATCCATGATGCGACAAATTTTTCCGGCATGTGCCTCCGCTAAGGAACCTCCAAATACAGTGAAGTCTTGTGCAAAAACATACACTAACCGACCCGAAATTTTTCCATAGCCAGTCACTACACCATCGCCTAAATATTTTTCTTTGTCTAGCCCAAACTCCACCGACCGATGTGTCACCAACATCCCAATCTCTTCAAAGCTGCCTTCATCTAATAAAAAATGTAGACGCTCTCTTGCTGTTAGTTTTCCTCTTTTATGTTGAGCTGCAATTCGATTTTCGCCTCCGCCTTTATGCGCTTCTTCTTGTTTTTGCTGTAGTAAAGTGAACATGTTATCTGGATGTTTGTGGCTTCAAAAGTAATGGAAATATGTTCATCTCCGAAACACATGGTGGAAGGATAACCCACTGTGTAAGTTGAAAATCGGAAATTGGTGTAGTACGGGCCGTGTTTGTTAGGGTTAAAATAGCCCAGAAAAAAAGACATTGGATGAACCAATGCCTTGCACTTTTAATAAACGGTAACCTATTTTCTTTTTTATAGCAATATTTTATTCAATGTGGAGGATCCCTTTTTTATTTAAAAGAAATCAAAATTTAATATATTAATCCCAACTTGAAAGGGATGTAAACTGGGCCCTCTATTTTCTTTAAACAACGTGTTTAATGCGTACGAAGCATATAAAGTGTACGACTGATACCCAATGCGAAATGTGGCATCAAAACGAAAAGGTTCGATATTGAATTCATCATGTCGCTTGGATTTTTCTTTGTTCCCATCTTCGGTGTACACTAATTTTAAATGCGAATTGTATTTGTATGAAAATAACAGACCTGTTGCTACATGGATAGATTTTTTAAATTCTAAACGAGAATTAAACTGTATCAACAAGGGAATGGTGACGTAGTTGACAGCCAATTTATTTTTTTTGTAGTTGATGCGTTCGTTGTTTTTGTCATAATCATATCCAGCAACAGTACGATTAGTGTCGGATAATAACGTTTTATCAGAGCTAAAGCGATAGTTGTTTAACGTTAATCCAATTCCCGTGGTGAACATTAAATATCTTTTGTAAAGAGGAAAGTCATGTGAAAATAAATTAATGTTTACATTGATGGATTTCCCTGAATTTAATTCTAAGAAATCATATCCTTCAGGAATGTTGGTGCTGATTTTGTCTTTTACGAGAAGCTGATTGAATCCTATTTCAAAACCACTCCAGTGTGATCTTGCATTTTCACTTCTGTTAAAGACGGAATCTCGATCCCAATGTATTCCATAGTTGCTATCATCGTTTGGAGCACTTACATATTCATCCGTATCGTTTCCATTATGATTGCGATTACTTTCTGATGTTTCGTCTCCATGGTAAACACCATGTTTTCCAATGCCACTGATATTAGTATTTAAACTTGTGGGTTTGGTTTTGTAATAGAAGGTGCCCGATCCGGAAATATTTAATTCCAGGGACTCCGTAACATCCATCATGAATTTTCCTACACCGCTAATCTTTGTTTCTACATCTTTAGCTTTTAACTCAAGAGCATCCACTTTCCCACTGCCGCTTACTGAACTTTCTACATGATTGGCAACTCCTTCTAGTTGCAATTTGCCCAATCCGCTGATGTTTACTTCTAAATAATCTACATCAAGTGGCATCTTTACAGTCCCTGAACCTGAGATGGAAAGTTCTAAATTTTTTCCAGTGATAACACTGTCTGCAAATACTTTTCCGATACCGCTGATTTTTATTCCTTCTAATTTTTCAAGAGTGATATACACTTTCGCGTACTTTCCATGAATGCTTAATGCTCCGTCTTCAACTTTTGTTTCTGTTTTGTCGAGTTCATTTTCTGACACGATTTTTACTTCCTGCGGACTTCCAATTCGTACA
>CAIXTT010000021.1 GCA_903922455.1 uncultured Bacteroidota bacterium
ACTAAAATTCGAACAGTATCAGCGAATTCTGCAATTTCAGCACCACACTCAGAGAGTAAAGTATTACCATCAAATCCACGTTTTACCCACACAAAAGTTTCTCCAACGGTTAACGGATTTAAGAAGGTAACTAATAAAGAATCGGTTTGACCATTAGAACAATTGATAGGAACAACGCTTACTAATGGATTAGGAATACCAAAGGGAGTTACCGCACGGAAGTCGGTAGGTACTGCTGATCCACATTGGAAGTTGGTATCAAAAGGAAGAATTACCGAATAGTCGTTACAATTAGCAAGAAGTTGACCACCACCTGCAGTCAATACACCGTTACTAAAAGAAGGAATAATTTGATTACAAGCAGGCACGATGTTAATTTGAATATCACGTTTCACCTGCCCAATTAATAATCCATTCCGATACTCACGTACCAACACACAAATTACTGCCACCTGAACAAGAGATGGAATGAAATTAAGTACGCCGGTAGAGGAATTAATCGTAATAGGAATAGAAGAAGCTAATGGATTTGCTGGAGAATAAGGAGCAATATAAGTGTTTGGATAGGGGGCAGGAGGACAAGATCCGCTACCATCTTCAGCAGTAACAAGTGAGAATACTAAAGAATCACCATCGATGTCAATAGCGCCTTGATCATAAAAGAACTGATTACCTACACAAAAACGTGTGTAAGCTAAGTTCAAGAAATATGGGGAAGAATTAGTAGGGGCAATAAGATTATTTAATGAACAACTGTTGTACAAACCATTTGGTTGTAAAGTAGTGATAGCACCATTTCGGCAGCATTCATACCATGAAAAAACCCAATCCGACGCTGGTTGAGGTAATGTGATCACCACCTCGTAAATATACTCTTCAATATCACCTATTCCACCCGGACAGCTAGGTGTAGCGGTTACGCAAGGCGTATTCGGAACGGGTGTCATTGAAACGTTAGGTGCTATCACGGTTCCGCTCAACCCTAATGTTGACGATGACCAACAAATGTTCACTTGTGTTGGCGCCGAAATTCCATCGCAGTCACGATATAATTTCAAACGAACCAGGTAGGCGTTGGGCGTCCCAGTATATTCATAAGTAATATCCATGCCCGCCATATGCGATGCATGGCTGGTTTGAGGAGTTAAAAGCAAGGCAAATATTGCCATTGCAAGGAGAGTAAACAGTTTTTTCATAACCGTATTTTTTGGATTGGTTTTCATTTTATTTTTCATCGGAATAGGTGTATAGTTCCTTTTTGTTTGAATGTAGCACCTCCATCAGAGGTAGCAAAGATATTGTATAAATAGGTTCCTGCATCGGCATTTCTACCTTCAAAGGTCCCATCCCACGAGATGTTATTTCCTTTCCCAGCGAACATCAATTTACCGTTTCTATTAAAGATTCTGATTTCTAAGGTAATATCAGCTTCTTTGGTAATGGTGAGTAAGTCGTTAATTCCATCTCCATTCGGACTGAAGGCGCTGGGAACTTGTCCAAAAACAGTGACTTTTTGTTCGATGGTGATTCCATTTATTTCACATGTGACCGTATAATTTCCAGGTTCATTATAGGTATTGTTTGCTGTAGATCCTACCATCGGAGATTTTCCATCCCCAAAATCAAATACTGCATTTAAATTTCCTACTTGGTTCGTAAGCGCTGTAACTGTTAAAGGTGCAAATCCGCCTTTGTTTGATAAAATTAAAACAGGCTTTATTGTTTTTGGAGTTGAAACAACGGGTTCCGCTTGGTTCTTCGTTTCTCCGTTCGAGGCATCTGAAAAAGACGTTGTAACTGGAGATGTCGTATTCTTAACCAATAAAGCAGGGGTAGGGGAATCCTTTCCAGAATTAGATTCCCCTTTTCCCTTCCTAAAATCTCCGGTCAACGCATTTTCGATCGTGATTTTATGATCAAGTTTATTTTTATTTTTTGTATCCGTGTTTACTGTTTTTTCTGAAGATGTATTCATCTCTTGTGAAGAAGAAACCACTGCTTCATCTTGAACTTTTTCTTGTTCCGATGGAAGGGGGAGAGAAGATGAATTATCCACTTGAATAGTAGTTTCATTCAAAAGAGTTGTATTGTTTTTCTCTGCCGCTTTATCGTCTTTCTGAATCAAATAATTTACACCTAAAATGGTTAAGGTAGCAGCAGCAATTATTGCGGCTATCCCTTTAATTCCTATCTGTGCTAAAATGCCTTTTCCCACAGTACCTGCTGAGCCTGAAGCTCCCGGATTTTGCGGTGCGCTAGGAAGCTGCTGGCTAATTTGCTGCCACAGCTTCGGATCCACTTCAGGTTCGAAATGGTCGAAGGCGTTTTTGAACTGATCTTCGAAGCGACTCATTTTATTTGGTAGTATAACTATTTTCTTTGTTTAACTCTTGTACTAAAATCATAAGCTGATTTCGGGCTCTGGAGTATTGCGATTTGCTGGTCCCTTCACTGATGCCCAACATCACTCCAATTTCTTTATGCGAATATCCCTCTATGGCGTGGAGGTTGAAGACGGTTTTGTATCCAATAGGTAGCTTTTGTAATTCTGCCATCAATTCAGCTGCTCCTATTTCATGACCTATTACTGGCTCATCTCCCTCTTCTTTTACGTCTGCTAAATCTGTCCACAACATTTTCTGTTGACGAAGATGATCTAAAGCCGTATTCACCATCACTCTTCTTATCCATCCCTCTAAGGAACCTTCCGCTTTGTAAGAACTAATTTTTTGAAAGACCTTAATAAATCCCTCTTGTAACAGATCCTCCGCTTCTTCTTTTTGCTTCGTGTAGCGTAAACAAACACCAAACATCTTCCTCGCAAACTTTTCGTAGAGCAACCGCTGAGCGGAAGCATCTTCGCGAAGTATGGCTTCTAGTATTTGCTCATCGGTCATTTCTAAAGGACGCTGTAAAGACATAGATGCAATTTACGAGTTTGAGGTTGCATGGAGGATTGGCAGTTTTGTTAAGTTGCTTATAATCAACGTGGAAAATTAGCGCTTTTTTTGATTGTGTTTTTTAAGGAATGAATGGTAACCAAGAACTGCAAATGTCGATTTTTAATCTTCGTATTCGCCTTTTAAGATTAAATGCCTTTTTATGAAATATTCTATAGTGATTACCTTAAAAGGGACACAGATTCACCCAAAAATGAATCGAAATGGCAAGCTTCTGTTTCGTACCTTCGCGCACCTATGGAGCACCTTCGGAATTTCTGTATCATCGCACATATTGATCATGGTAAGTCTACTTTGGCCGATCGTCTGTTGGAATATACTAATACAGTGTCTAAGAGAGATTTGCAAGCTCAAGTGCTTGACAATATGGATCTTGAGCGGGAGCGCGGCATTACGATTAAGAGTCACGCCATTCAAATGGATTATTCCTTGAATGGGAAGAATTATGCCTTGAACCTGATTGATACCCCCGGCCACGTGGATTTTAGTTATGAAGTTTCTCGATCTATTGCTGCCTGCGAAGGAGCCCTTTTGATTGTAGATGCTGCTCAGGGCATTCAAGCTCAAACGATTTCTAATTTGTATTTGGCCTTAGGGAATGATTTAACGATCATCCCGATTTTAAATAAAATAGACCTTCCTAGCGCCGAACCTGAATTGGTAAAGGATCAAATTGTGGACCTCTTAGGATGTGAT
>CAIXTT010000022.1 GCA_903922455.1 uncultured Bacteroidota bacterium
AACGAGTGGGAGCGAAGCATAGAATATTCTTATTGAGCAATACCAATCGTATCCATGTAAAAGCTTTTACTAAAATGGCAGAGGAAATTTTTGGAGAAAATAATTTTCTTTCCATCTTCGAGAAATGCTATTTGTCTTGTGAGATGGGTATGCGAAAACCGGATGCAGAAATCTTCGAAAAAGTAATCAGCGACAATAACCTCGACCGAACTAAAACTTTGTTTATTGATGATAGTAAACAACATGTTGAAGGTGCACTTAACATTGGATTAGCTGCTCGGCTGCTTCGGGTAGAGAACGGTGAAAATATCGAGACTAATCACTTCCAATGGCTTTCATAATTGATTGATAAAGCACGAGATAAATCTATAGAAAAGATACATTAGCCCGACTAAAGCCCCTGTAAACAACTAAATATTGATATTTTAACAAATATTTAGTGGTATTTAACAGTTTATTTATAATATTACCTAGAATTAAGAGGTTAGATGGGACACTTCAAAACAGTAAAGGGCTACACATTTAGGCAAGTAATAATCTTAGTGTTATTCTTTTGCTCCTTAAATTCAAGTAAAGCTGCAATTTATTATTCACGTGCTACAGGTAATTTTTCAGCTGTTGCTACTTGGTCAACCGTTGCCTGTGGAGGAGCCGCCGCTATTACTACTCCCGGTGCATTGGATGATATAATAATCTGTGCTGGAAATGTGGTAAGTGTAACGGCCAACGCGCCTATAAAAAATATTACAGTTCTGAATGGCGGAACGTTGCAAACAGGGACAACTGGTGGAGGTGCTAACAAAACTTTAACCGCATCTGGGACATTTACTATTCAGAGTGGAGGATTATACATCCACAACAATAACCAGCTAGCACCAATCACCATTTTTGCTGGAACAGAAGTGTTTAATGTCGGCAGTACCGTACGAATCGACAGTTGGTCCGGAACGGCTGATTTTCTCGTAACAGGTCTAGCGTCCAATTTCGGAAACCTAATCCTTAGCTGGAACCCGGGTATGTTTTACTGGAACAATCAAGGGCTAGGATTTACTAGAATCATTACCGGAAATTTCACAGTTCAAAACGGTTGCGCAACGTACCTCGATGCGTTAGCGGGAAATACTATATTTACTATTGGCGGCAACCTTGTAATTAATGATGGTTTTCTTCTCTTCAAGCAAGGAGCAGTAGGTGATATTACTATAAATGTAACAGGAACTATTTTTTGTAGCGGAACTTCTCTTACTACATCTTATTTGTATGGTATTTACCAGGCTAATGGTAAGTTTGTATTGAATGCAAATGCAATGGAAATTTCCAACGGGTCTACTTTCGGAATTTATAATGGTGATGGCACCGGGCAATTCAATATTACTTCAAGTATCGTTCAAAGTGGCGGGGATTTCAGAGGAGTGTATAATCTTGCAACCTTTACAGCGGGTGTTACTTCTTTCCAAGTGGGTAGTTTTAATTTCACGGGTGGAACCTTTAACGCGAATTACGCACACAATCCTTCAGCACAAACTGTCAATTTTATTGTTACTGGTGATCTTAGTATTAATTATTCTGCGGCTACCAATCTTTTTGCAATTTCTCGTTTGGCAACATTGAGTGGTATACCCAGCACCCATGTGTTGAACATGACCGTAGGGGGAAAAATGACTATAGGCGGTACTGCAGCAGGTGAATTTGATTCGAATAACAGTACAGGAATTGAAACGGTAGTGATCACCGGTAATCTTTCTGTCAGCAATGGTAATAACTATTTTAATGTAGTTCCTGCTCTTGGTGGTAATGGTCATAATAGTACACTTACTGTAAATGGTAATTTGCTGGTGAACGGAGGTAACACTTATCTCAGTTCGGAAACAGGTAATCTGGTATTCAATCTTGCTGGTAGCGCTACGATATCAGGAGGAACGCTTTCTGCTAAAGGACAAAGCGGAACGGGCACACTTAATTTCAATGGGACATTCACTCAGAGTGCAGGTACTTTTCTGCTTTTTAACAACGCCGCTGTTGCTGCAGCAACACCCGTTACCGCCACAGTGCTTGGTAATTTTTCACAAACCGGAGGAATCATCAATTTCAGTAATAACGCTGCTGCTACTGCGGTGAATAATCTCATTCTTAAAGGTGCTACGTATACCATTTCCGGTAATGGAAGTATGACGCGTGCAGGAGCTGGAGTCGCAGCAACATTTGGAATGCTTTATTTCCAGAGAGCTGGTACGATTTCTTTTTCTCGAACTGCACCCCATAGCATTCAGCAGGTGAAACAAGAGATCAGTCCTGCTTGTACGGTTGATGTAATACTTGGTGATGTGCAAATCGCTTCTCATGCTTCGCCCGCTTTAAATTATTTTAACGTGAGCGGAAATGCAGTTCTTGATCTGAGAAGTAGTCAGGTATTCTCCAACGTCCTTGCTGCTAATTCCGGTATAACGGTTTCGGATCTGGGAAGATTAAGAACCAAACATGCTTCCGGTTTGTATAATAACTCAACATTGGCAGCCTTTAATTCCACAGGAACCTTGAATTATTTTCTTGGAGCAAACAGCATCGTTGAATATTACGGAACAGCTACTCAAATAATGACCGGGATAAATCTTGGTCTCGCTACTGCAAACCAACATAAATATGGTATCGTTGAAGTTAATCAAGTGACTCCACTGATTTGGGTTACGCCTACCAACCTCCCATCTGCGACTGGGAATGTATTTGTCAGAACCGAACTGCGTTTGACATCCGGAGAATTAAACTTAGCGAACAATGCCGGGAATCCATTAACGGGTGGCCGTACCGTTACCGTTGAAAATTCTAACATTTCCGGCATCACTCGCACAACAGGTTATATCCGAAGCGAAGTGCGAGATTTTAGCGGCGCGATCATTTGGACAATGAACAGTACAACCGGAGGGCATGTTATTCCCTTTGGTTACAGTTCTGCTAACTACATTCCTGTTACCTATGACTTAACAAGTGGTAATGCAGGTAATATAAGTTTTGCTACTTACAATACACCTTCCACAAATCTCCCTTGGCCACCAGCGGTAACTAATCTTAATAGTTTGATAGGATTAGCACCTGATAACCGTGATGCCACTTCCGACAGATTCTGGTTGGTTTCAGCAACAAGCACCCCAACAGCAGCTAATCTCATATTAAGTTACCAAGCTTCTGAACTTCCTATAATACCTTACAATGTGCCTGCTCAAATGAGGGCGCAGCATTACGACTTATCGGTAAACAAATGGCAGCCTTCATTGGTGGGACAGTCTGCAATTGCTTATGCGGTTACTATACCTAATATAACCAGTCAAAGAGTATGGACATTAAGCAACAGTGCTGCACCTTTACCAGTCACCTGGGTGATGTTCAACTTGGAAGAAGAAGCGTATCACGCGAAATTGTATTGGTCAACAGCCAGTGAACAGTTTAACGACTTTTTTACGGTAGAAAGATCGACGGATCTTCTCAGTGTGGAAGCTATCGGAAAAGTTGCGGGTTCATTTTTTAGCCAGGATTTGAATGAGTATTCTTTCACAGATAAAAATCCGATAAAAGGGATCTCTTGGTACCGTATCCGTCAAACGGATTTGAACGGTGAATCATCCACCACGCAATGGGAGCAGGCACGTTTCAGCACGAAAAATGATGTGGTGAATATTTATCCGAATCCGGCAAATAATTTTTTATATGTAGCTACTGATGTAAAAGAGGTTTCTGTTCGGATCGTGGATGCTTCCGGTAGATTGGTATGGAATAAATCTTTTATGGGAAGAAACGAACCTTTCCAGATTGATGTTTCCGGATTTGAAAAAGGGATTTACGAAGTGATGGTATTGGATGAAGAAAAAATTAAATCCAGTAAAGTAATGATTGAGTAAATATTCGCCAGCGACGAGTTCAATGCTTTTCCTGACACAACTCCACCAAAACTCCATTCGTACTTTTCGGATGTAAAAAACAAATGAGTTTATTGTCGGCGCCCACTTTGGGCTCTTTGTTTAATAAAATAAATCCTTCTCCTTCCAATCTTTTCATCTCCGCTAAAATATCATCAACATCAATAGCAATGTGATGCATGCCTTCTCCTTTTTTATCAATGAATTTAGCAATCGGACTATCAGGAGATGTAGCTTCCAATAACTCAATCTTATTCGGACCCACTTGAAAAAAAGAAGTTTTTACTCCTTCCGATTCTACCTCTTCAATTTTATAATG
>CAIXTT010000023.1 GCA_903922455.1 uncultured Bacteroidota bacterium
TACCTACAACGTTAATGGAATCCGTGCGGCGCTCACCAAAGGGTGGCTCGACTGGACCAAGACCGTACATCCGGATATCATCCTTTTGCAAGAGACCAAGGCGGAGTCGAGCCAACTTGACCTAGCGCTTTTTGAAAAGGAAGGCTACCATCACTATTGGCATTCGGCGGAGAAAAAGGGCTACAGCGGGGTCGCGCTTTTAAGCAAGACGAAACCCGATCATGTAGAATATGGCTCGGGAAATGCGGATATTGACAAAGAGGGAAGAATTATCCGGGCGGATTATGGCAACACCTCGGTAATGAGTGTGTATGTGCCCAGCGGATCGAGTGGCGATGAGCGACAAGATTACAAAATGGAATGGCTGGCCTGGTTCAATAATTATATTCAGGAGCTTCGAAAGAAAAAAGCACAACTTATCATTGGTGGCGATATCAATATTTGTCATAAAGCCATCGACATTCACAATCCCATCAGCAATGCCAAGTCATCCGGATTTTTACCGGAAGAGCGAGCATGGATGGAAGAATTTTTAAAAACAGGATTCATTGATTCCTTCCGACATTTTAATCAGGAGCCGCATCAATACACCTGGTGGACCTTTAGAGCGGGTGCAAGAGGAAAGAACTTAGGCTGGCGCATTGATTATTTAATGGCCACTCAAAACTTAGAAAAAGCCTTGAAGCGCTGCGTTATTTTACCGGAAGCAAAGCATTCGGATCATTGTCCGGTGTTGTTGGAAGTGGAGATGTAGGAATTGGTAATCCCGATAGCTATCGGTAGGCAAGTTGGCAAGTTGGTGAGTTGGTGAGTTGGTGAGTTGGTGAGTTGGAAGTCGAGTCTTTTAGTTTATTTATAATTTGATAAAGTCACAAAAGGAGAATGTGTTGAACCGATTAAAAAATTATTTAAAAAAATACATAACTCCCACACAATATTTTGATCTAAAATATTCTTCCCTATTTTTCCTTTGCGGATCAAATTGAAATAAGTTTTTATTGTAACTTAAATCCCCTGTAAATGTAATAGCAACTTTTTTATGTAAGTGTGCAACCAAATTAAGAGAACCAAAAACAGCATAACCAATTACTCTTGGAAAGCAGCACTGCCAGACTCAAACATCTTCAAATTGCGAGACGCCGAGCCTTCCTGTTGCAAGCAGGATCAAATATGTCCATCAGCACGGGTAAATCAAATCATTTTCAAATTTTCAAATCAAATCATCGCGAAGCTTCGCGATCAAATCAATTCAATCCATTAGCTTTGCTAAAAATAATGAGGAACCACTTGTGGGGCAACTAAAAACCTTAGCCGGACAAACCGCCGTTTACGGACTCAGTAGTATTGTGGGCAGGCTGCTCAATTATTTATTAGTGCCGCTTTACACACGTATTTTTGCTCCGGAGGATTACGGTGTGGTGTCGGAGTTTTATGCATATATCACTTTCTTGATGGTGATTTTGGCTTTGGGATTAGAAACTGCCTTCTTTCACTTTGTAAATAAAAAACAAAAACAAGACAATGTATTCGGCAATGCCCAATTCATGTTGATGTGTAGCACAGGATTCATCACGATTCTATTGTTACTCTTTTCTACTGCGATCGCCACTTTTTTAGGATACCCCGATCATGCAGAATATGTACAGTGGTTCGCCTTGATAATGGCTTTTGATACCTTAACCATGTTGCCTTTCGCCCGCCTTCGACAGCAGAACAAACCATTTCGTTTTGCCATGATAAAATTGGTGGGGATTTTCATAAACATCGCCTTGAATGTTTTGTTCCTTTTAATCTTCCCCAAGTATTTTCCAGGAATCGTTGATCCTACTATCGGTATTGGCTATGTGTTTATAGCCAACTTAGCGGCGAGTGGAATCACCTTGGTTTTACTTTTTCCTGAGTTAAGATCGATGAAATTCGAAATTGACAAAGCACTCATTCGAGAAATGCTCATTTACGGATTCCCTATTTTGATTGCCGGATTCGCAGGAATGATTAATGAGACGCTGGACAGAGCCATTCTAAAATATTTAATCACCGACAAATCCATTGCGATGCAACAACTGGGAATCTACAGTGCTTGTTACAAGTTAAGTATCTTGATGACTTTATTTGTTCAAACATTTCGCTATGCTGCTGACCCCTTTTATTTTTCGCAACAACACAAAGAAAACAGCAAAAAATTATTTGCTAATGTGATGAATTATTTTGTGTTGGTTGGATGCATTATCTTTTTAGGTGTGATGTATTACTTAGACATCGTAAAACATTTCATTGGTGAAAATTACTTCGAAGGATTAAAAGTAGTTCCCATTTTACTTGCCGCCAATTTATTTTTAGGCATCTATTTAAACATGAGCATTTGGTACAAGCTTAGTGGTAATACAAGGTATGGTGCTTGGCTTTCCATCATTGGAGCAATCATCACTATTGTGTTTAACTTGTGGTTAATTCCGATTATGGGGTATATGGGATCGGCGTGGGCTACCTTTATTTGTTATACGTCGATGATGCTCCTATCTTATTGGAAAGGACAAAAAGTTTTTCCAATTCCTTATGAAACCGGAAAAATTTTATTGCTTTTGATCAGTGCGCTTGTTTTTTGGCAGGGATTTGAATTGTTAAAATCGAATTTAGAATTTAGTTTAGCAACAGGATGGGTTTTAGGAGGAATATTGTTGCTAGTTTATTTTGCAGCCATGTGGAAAATGTTGGGGGGAAGAGGGAAGTTTTCGTTGTTGCGATGAGGTTAGTTGTTGGTTGTTGGTTGTTGGATTACCATCGATTAAATAAATTTATTTCTTCGTACTAAATTTTGTGATGCAGGAATTTCAACGGAACATTATTGCAATTAAATTATTTCGGAATTTTAAACAGCATTGACCCCAGCGGGGCCATACATTATTAGAAAGAAATTGTGTTTTTCATTTTGACCCCAGCGGGGTCACACAAACAGCCAGGAACAAATGAGGTTGTTCAACCCCTCTGGGGTTGGGATTTGATTTTATTTGCTTCGCTAATAATGTAGAACCCCTCTGGGGTTTTCTTGCATTAACAAATCTTAGTAGCCATTAGCTTATAAGAAATTCAATGCGAAATCCCTTTTTTATAAATCTATGTATCTTTGTAAAATGCAATATCTCGCAGCACAATTAACGGAAGAAGAATTTTTGAAATCTTTACCCACTGGCAAACCAGTGTTGGTAGATTTCTATGCAACGTGGTGTGAGCCTTGTAAGATGTTGGATGAGATTTTGATTGAGTTGGAAAAGCGAATAGGAGAAAAAGCAGCCATTGTAAAGTTAGATGTAGACGAACAAAAAGAACTTGCAACTCTTTATGGAATTCGCAGTGTGCCCACCTTGATGATTTTTAAAGAGGGAGAATTAAAATGGAGAATGGCGGGATTCAAATTAGTGCATGAATTGGAAATGGACGTGCTGCACTTCCTAAAATAAAATTTCCAGCAACTTGAATTAATTATTTATTAAATTTCGTTTCATAAATCGCGATCCAATCCTTTGGGGTCATTTTACTTGCTAATTCACCGATGAGTTTGAACGGAATTTCATCTACCTTTTTAAAACGCAAACAACTTTTTCCCATATCGAGTTTCGTTTTGCAATGCTTGGGATACTCCTCCACAAACCAATTTAACAATTTCGGATTTGCATAAATTCCCATGTGATACACCGCCACAAAATTTTTCTGTGAAGCAATATTCATAAAAGGCAAAGGCATCAGCGGATCGCAGTGATATCCCTTTTTATATAGAGAATGCGGAACCACATATCCGATCATTCCATAATTCATTTCTTCTTTAAATCCTTTGGGAAGATTTTTTAGAATCACCTTTCGAAGTTTCTCTATGGCGATGATGCGCTCTTCGGGGAGCTCGTTGAGGTAATCGAAAACGGTTTTGGCTTTAGATGGCATGGAGGATACAAATATGCACGAAAATGCGAATAATGCGAAATACGAATTAACACGAAATGCGAATAATGCGAAATGCGAATTAATGCGACCTCGATAGCTATCGAATCTCTGTGTCGATTGACTGAAGGATGTCTCTTCGCTCTCGTTCTCTTTCTCGCATCTTGTTGGCTGCGAGAGCCTCAGCCAACATTCACTCGTTGACTAAGTTTTCTAATTGCTGCCTGAGGCTCTCGAGGGCAGCTTGTCGAAGGTAGCCTCCCGAAGGGAAAAAATAAAGGGACCCCCAGCAGTACAAGACCTAAAAAGGTCTAGACTGCTGGGCTAGGCGAACAAAACCTAAAAAGGTCTAGACTGCTGGGCTAGGCAAACAAGACCTAAAAAGGTCTAGACTGCTGGGCTAGGCAAACAAGACTCAAGGACTCTTCTGTATCAATGGGAATATTTTAAAAAGACAAAGGGACCCCAGCAGTACAAGACCTAAAAAGGTCTAGACTGCTGGGCTAGGCGAACAAAACCTAAAAAGGTCTAGACTGCTGGGCTAGGCGTACAA
>CAIXTT010000024.1 GCA_903922455.1 uncultured Bacteroidota bacterium
CATAACAGTCCGGATCCTGCTGCTAGTACAGTAGACGTATATGTAAATGGTGGTTTATTATTAGATAATTTCGCTTTCAGAACCGCTACTCCATTCATTGATGTACCTTCTAATGTAACGATCAATATTGGAATTGCTCCTGGAAACAGTGCCTCTGTAAATGATACATTGGTAAATATTCCGGTGGTACTTACAAATGGTCAAACTTACTTAGCAGTAGCGAGTGGAGTTCTTTCACCAGCTTCATTTGCAGTGAACCCTGACGGACGTCCAACAGGTTTCCAATTATTATTACAAGACTTCATGAGAGAGACAGCAGAAGGCGGAGTTAATGTTGATTTCCGTGTAATCCACGGTGCTACTGATGCTCCAACCGTTGACGTAATTGCAGTTGGTGCAGGTACCATCGTAAATGATGCTGCTTACACAGATATTACGGGATACATTTCTGTACCTCCATCTGCTTACACCTTGCAAGTAACGGATGCTGCTAACACAGTAGTTGTTGCAGCTTACAATGCGAACTTAAGCACACTTGGTGGTGGATCAGCGGTAGTATTTGCTTCGGGATTCTTAACACCTTCTGCCAACCAAAATGGTTTACCTTTCGGTTTGTTCGCGGCACTAGCAGATGGTACTGTTATTCCCTTCTCAGTGGTAACTAGCATCAATGATTTAGAAAATGATTTAATTAAATCAGCTTATCCAAATCCTGCAACTGATCAAATTACCATTGAATTAAATACAGATGTAATTGCTCAAGGAATTTCTATTTTAGACATTACAGGAAAAGTGGTATCTGCACCTTCTCTTTTAAATAATCTATCTTCCTTTACTGTAGCGACAGATAAATTAAATGCAGGCCTTTACTTCTTAAACATTGTTTCTAACAAAGGAACTTCAGTAAAGCGCTTTAGCGTAGTGAAATAGTCAGAATGCCAAAACGATTATTTGCTAAGTTGAAAACCTCGTCTTCTATGAAGGCGGGGTTTTTTTATTTCAATTTTTCAATACGGTGATGCGTACATTATAAAACAATCTTTACGCGATACCTATCACTGCTTACTACAAATTATCATATTCAAAAATAGGATGATCTAGATGAGAACCTGGCGGCATATGTATTTGAGGGCGGAGGATTCCATCATGCAAATCATACACCCATCCATGTAAATGTGGGCCCTTTTCGTGAAGCCATGACTTTTGAATGATGGATGTTTTAGCAAGATTCATGACTTGCTCCACTACATTCAATTCGATGAGTCGATTCAATTTAAGATCTTCTTCCTTTAACAATTCTATTTCGTCTTGATGATAGCGATAAACATCTTTAATGTTACGCAGCCATTTATTGATGAGTCCCATGCTATGATTCGTCATGGCTGCTTTTACTCCTCCACATCCATAGTGTCCGCATACAATGATATGCTTCACTTTTAATACTTCTACAGCATATTGCAAAACACTTAACATATTTAAATCGGTATGCACGACCATGTTGGCAATGTTACGATGGATAAAAATTTCTCCAGGTCTAGTTTGCGTAATTACGTCGGGAGGTACTCTACTATCTGAACAACCGATCCACAAAAAATCAGGAGTTTGCACACCTAATAATTTACTAAAAAAATCAGGTTCATTTTCCATCATTCTTTTAGCCCAGGATTTATTATCCTTTAATAAACGATTATGTGTATCCATTTTACAAATTCAATTGCTCAAATATAAGTAAAAACATCAGTGAGAGAATGTTGAGACCAGCAAGCAAGAAAAAAGCCCCATCTTTCAAAAAAGATGAGGCTCTACATTCAATGATTAATTTAATTAACTAACGAACAATTTTCATTTCTTTCAACAGATGGCTTGCACCTCCGAATTTATCGAGGATAAATAAAGAGTAACGAATATCCACACAAATGGTACGTTGAAATTCTGGTTCGAAAGCAAAATCACTAGCAATGGCTTCCCAGTTACCATCAAAAGCAGTTCCGATGAGTTCACCGTTCCCATTGATAACAGGACTTCCAGAATTTCCTCCCGTGATATCGTTATCGGTTAAGAAGCAAATATGCAACTCACCATCCTTATCAGCATACTGACCAAAATCCTTTTTCTTCATCATATCGATCAGTTTTGCAGGAGCGTCAAATTCTACATCACCAGGAGTATATTTTTCAATAACACCACGAGATGTTGTAAATTCTTTAAAGAAAGTTGCATCCTTTCCATTGTATGGTAACACACGTCCGTAAGTCATACGCATGGTTCCATTCGCATCTGGATTATTAAGTGCATTTGGACTCATCTCCAAAACTCCTGCTTGATACAAACGATTTGCTTTTCCAAGCTGACCGTTTACCTTCGTCATTTGCGGTTGCATTTTCTTTGTCACTTCAGTAAGATAGCCATTCGCTACTGCATAAATTGGATCTTTATGTAATTTCCTTAAAGAAGGAGACTTTAGAAATTTAGCCATTTTCTCTTGACTTACAAATACAGATTTCTTCCACATTGCTTCTGCCATGGCGTTGTAATCCTTATTGTGCTTCGCAGCCATATCAGTTAAGCTTTTAGGCAATGCTGCATTGTCTAAGTCCTCCACTAAGTGCATCAACACAGAGGCTAATACTTTTTGCTCGATAGGCTCATAAAATTCCTTAAAGTCTTTATCTAAATCAGCAGCCATTTCTGCTGCAGCTTTCTTCACCTCATCCTTCTTCGATTTATCCATCATTAATGTTTCAAGAGCTGCAGCATCCATTGCAAAATTCATCGGTTGTGAATTGCTAATTCCGTCTTGAAGATACACGCCAAACATTCCCACTTTAGCAACTTCCGTATATGCTTCATTGTAATTATTAATTACGTTAGCATATTTTGTATTGTTGGTATTCTTCACCCATGCAGCAAACTTATTTTCTTCTGCTTTTCTACGATCGTAGATATTCAATTTCTTCAGAGCACTTGCTTCGCCCATGAATTTTTTCCAATAATTACTGAGTCCTGCATACTTATCAGCATACATCAATTTAATTTTTGGATCCTTGTGCATATAGGATTCATAAATATCAAGAATATCACGACGTACTTTCACACGCATTGGGCGTTCTTTTTCAGAATAGAATTTAATTCCTTCGCTAAAAGTACTACGTTGTGTGCGGCCAGGATAACCAAGGATCATTGCATAACTTTTCTCTTGCGGACCTTGAATATTAATTGGGAAAAAATACTTTGGTGCATAAGGCTTATTCGCTTTATCAAATTTTGCAGGCTTATTATTTGCATCGGCATAAATTCTAAAAAGACTAATGTCACAAGTATGACGTGGCCACTCCCAATTATCGGTTTCACCACCAAATTTTCCGATATTCTCAGGAGGAGTTCCTACTAAACGAATATCTGTAAATACTTCATAATACATCGCCATGTAACGATTTCCACTCCAGAAAGGAACTACTTCAATCACGTACATATCCTTATCATCACCAAGAGCTTCTTTTAATTTGGCGGCAACTGATTTCACCATGGCGGTAGCGGCTTTAGAACGCGCTGATTCATCGTCACCTGTTGGAAGACTATCCATGATCATTGAAGTAACATCTTCAATTTTAGATAGCAATCCAATATTAAAACTAGCTGGGCGCTCTTCTGCTTGAGACTTCGCCCAAAACCCGTTTGTTAAAATATTATCTTCATTGGTGCTTAACTCTTGAATGGCTCCATAACCACAATGATGATTCGTTAAAAACAATCCTTCTTGAGAAATGATTTCCCCCGTACAGAACATCCGATTTTGCTTGCTCATCAAACGCACGATTGCATCTTTAATGCAAGCTTTGTTGATACTGTAAATATCCTCTGCGGTAAGTTTTAAGCCACGTGCTTGCATAGAATCCTGCAACTGTGAAATCAAGAACAGAGGCCACATACCTTCATCCGCTCTCGCCTGTTGTCCGAAACCAATCGCTAGTACTAGCAACAGACCAATTAATTTTTTCTTCATTATTTTTTTATTTATTCTCCTTGCAAAGTAAAGGATTTATCGCCTACGATGATGTTCGGTTGGTCGAGAAAAAAGGGGGGTTGGTCTAAAAAAGGTTACGAATTACGAATCAATACGAATGTACGAATTACGAATTCTACGAATACGCTGATTCGCAGATGCGTGCGCTAAATAGCTATAATACACAAAAAACATGTCGCAAGTCTTCGCCTTATAAATCCACCCAAGCTGTACTCCACTTTGTTCAGAAAGCAGAGCGCAGCAATTCACCAATTCACCAATCCACTAATCCGCCAATTTACCCATGAAGTACAGTACTGCGTACAGACTACATGGCGTAGCAATTGATCAGACGATGATGCCTGCAATGGTGGCGCTCAGGTACGAGGCTAGGGTGCCGCAAAATAGGGCTTTGAGTCCGAGTCGGGCTAAGTCGCCGCGACGGCCGGGAGCTAATTCACCAATGCCACCAATTTGCATACCTACGCCATGAAGTACAGTA
>CAIXTT010000025.1 GCA_903922455.1 uncultured Bacteroidota bacterium
AGTTCCGATTTCTTTGTGAATTATAATGGCGCCAAAAAATTAAAAGATTATAGTTCAAGCGGAGAAGACAACTTGCAGTATGCAACCGTTGATGGAATGCCTGCTTGGTTCACCATCAATTGGAGAGTGTCTTATCAAGTACATAAGCTAATTACCATTCAAGCAGGTGTCGATAATATTTTCGATACGCAATACCGCGCTTTTGCCAGCGGCATCAATGCTCCGGGACGAAATATTTTTGGAGTGTTGAGGTTTAAGTTTTAGTAAAACATGTATAAAAATTAAATCGCTGTGCAGATGAAATTACTTCATCGACACAGCGATTTTTTATTTGTCAATTTATTTCTTCTTTATAAACATATAATACACCGGCAACCCTAATCCCACAATAAACAATCCACTCCAAGTGTTTTGTGGTTTTGTATAAAGCAGAATAACGCAAATGGCACCTGCGATAAGGATATAGAGTAACGGTAAGATTGGATAGGCAATTACTTTATACGGTCGGTGTGCATTGGGTTCTTTTTTACGTAATCTAAAAATACCAGCTATCGTCACGATATAAAAAAGTAAACTAGCGAACGTACAGTAGTCGAGTAAATCGCCATATGTTCCGCTCAAGCATAATGCACAAGCCCAAGCGGCTTGAATCCACAATGCAAATTCAGGAACTTCATTACGGTTAAGAGTAGCCGCTTTTTTAAAGAAGAGTCCATCTTTCCCCATCGCATAATAAACACGCGCGCCCGATAAAATGATTCCGTTATTGCATCCAAAAGTAGAAACCATAATTAACAGCGCCATTAAATACACTGCACTATCGCCAAATATTTGAGAGGCCGCAGCTGTTCCCACACGATCTTGCGTGGCGAATTGAATGCCTTGTCCAATCACATCTCCTGCTGCCGCATCACCATGCAAGGGAAGTAATCCCAAGTAAGCGATGTTGGTGAGTAAGTATAAAACAGTAACAATAGCAGTCCCCGCCAATAAACTTAATGGAATATTTTTTTGCGGGTCTTTAATTTCTCCAGCAATAAACGTAACATTATTCCAGGCGTCGCTACTAAAAAGTGATCCAATAATGGCAGTGCCTAAAGCCAATACCAATGCGGTGCCAGCTAATTCACTCGTCATCCAAGATCCATTTACATTCACCGAAGTTTGTGCATGCCACATGTTGGAAAAGTTTTGTGCATACCATTCGAAATTTAATCCTACATAAATTCCGGCAACGATTAAGAAAAGTAATGCAATTAATTTAGCCGTAGTGAATACAACTTGAATTCTTTTCCCGTGCTGAATACCTTTGGTGTTGATCCAAGTGAGAAAAAGAATTAATACAATCGCTAAAAATTGCGCAGTAGAAATTTTAACAAATCCGAAGTCAAGCAAAATATTCTCTACCGATATAGCAGGAAAAAATACACCCGAATATTTTGCGAAGGCTACAGCCACCGCAGCAATAACACCCGTTTGAATTACCGTGAATACCGTCCAACCGTAAAGAAAAGAAGTAACCTTTCCCCAAGCTCTTTCGATATAAACGAATTGTCCACCGGCTTTGGGCATCATGCCCGCGAGTTCTCCATAACTTAGTGCCGCCATCACCGTGATGACGCCGCTTAGAATCCAGAGGAATAGGAGCCAGCCTGTGCTGCCAACCATTCGACTCATATCTGCACTCACTATAAAAATTCCTGATCCAATCATGGATCCGGCCACTAATAAAGTAGCATCCCAAAAACCGAGGGAGCGTTTAAATTCTTTTTCGCCTTCCGGCTTCGTTGCTTCTTTATTCATCATGGATTATTTACTTTACTATGCTTGCGACTGTAACCGAAATAAATTATTACACCAAGTGCCATCCAAACAATTAAACGAATCCAAGTATCAATTGGCAAGAAGTACATCAATGCCAACGATGATAACATACCAAGGATTGGAACAATAGGGAAGAATGGAGTTTTAAACGGACGATTAATATTTGGTTGTTTGTATCGAAGAACCAATACACCACCACACACAATGACAAACGCAAGAAGGGTTCCAATCGAAACTAACTCGCCTAATAATCCAATCGGAAATATTCCCGCAACCAACATAGCAACAGCACCCGTTAGAATGGTAGTGATGTAAGGTGTTTTGTATTTAGGATGTACTTTACCAAATGATTTAGGAAGCAATCCATCTTTCGACATGGAAAAGAAAATTCGAGGTTGACCCATCAACATTACTAAAATAACACTGCTTAATCCAGCTAATGCGCCAATCTTAATAATGGGTCGTAACCAAGCTAAGCCATCTCCTGTCGCGTCAATAGCAACGGCAATGGGAGCAGGATTATTTAATTGTAAATAAGGTACAATTCCAGTCATCACTAATCCTACCAAAATATAAAGTATAGTACATACCACCAAGGATCCTAAAATACCAAACGGCATATCTTTTTGAGGGTTGACGGCTTCTTGAGCAGCAGTGGATACCGCGTCAAAACCAATGTAAGCGAAGAAAATAATTCCGGCCGCACGAACAACACCACTCCAACCATACTCTCCAAACGTTCCTGTGTTTTCAGGAATGAATGGCACCCAGTTTTCCGGATTAATATAATTCCATCCCAAAATAATAAAAAGTAAAATCACAATAACTTTTATAACTACAATTACATTATTGATGTTTGCTGATTCGCGAATTCCAACGACCAACAACCAAGTCATAATTCCTACAATGGCCATCGCAGGTAAATTAAGAAAGGCTCCTGTTGCAGAGTAAGATTGAGTAGCCACATCGTAAAAGATGGGAGCATTACAGAGTGCATCAGGAATAATAATTCCAACATCTTTTAGAAAACTGGTCATATATCCCGACCAACCTACAGCCACCGTACTGGCTCCAAATAAATATTCAAGAATTAAATCCCAACCAATGATCCATGCGATGAATTCACCAAGAGTTGCATAAGCATAAGTGTAAGCAGATCCAGCTATGGGAATCATGGAAGCAAATTCGGAGTAACATAAACCTGCAAAAGTACAAGCTAAGCCCGCCACTACAAATGAAATTACAACGGCCGGACCTGCGTGTTGAGAGGCTGCTGCACCTGTCAATACAAAAATACCAGCACCAATGATAGCACCTATACCGAGCATCACAAGGTTTGCTTTTCCTAAGGTTCGTTTTAGTGTATGTTCACCATCGTGTTCGCCAGATGATTCGCGCATTAAACGATCAATCGACTTCGTTGTAAATAATTTATTAGCCATAATTAGTCTAGGTTGAACAACAAACCTAACAATTAATCACCATTCAAAAAAATGATGCTTAATTAAATGTATTTAAATCGAAGTTCTTCATAGAATCCTTTTACTTTGTACCATCTATGGAAGCACTCCTCGTCACCATCTTTGTCTTAGGGTATCTAGCGATAACACTTGAACACCCTCTGAGAATCAACAAGTCAGCCTCTGCTTTGTTGACAGGAGTATTGGTTTGGGTAGTTTGGATCATGATGAGTCCCGAATCGCCTGAAATGATCGTGGAAGAATTAAACCATCATTTAAGTAGTGCGGCTGGAATCCTATTCTTCTTATTAGCTGCCATGACCATCGTGGAGTTGATAGATGCGCACGATGGATTCACGATCATTACTTCTGCTATTAACACACGAAGCAAATCAAGGTTGTTATGGTTATTATGTGGAATCACTTTTTTCTTATCAGCGGTATTGGATAACTTAACTTCTACCATTGTAATGGTTTCTCTCATTCGAAAGATAATTGACGATAAAGAAGATCGAATGTTATTTGCAGGGATGATTGTTGTTGCTGCGAATGCCGGTGGTGCATGGTCCCCCATTGGGGATGTAACCACTACGATGCTATGGATAGGAGGACAAATCACAGCTACCAACATAATCAAATCCTTATTTATTCCTTCAATTGTTTGTTTGATAATTCCATTGTTTTTTGCGGGAAGGAAAATGAAAGGAGAAATACCTTTATTGGTAAGTCAGGAGGGAGAAGTGTCTACCGCTACAACACGAGAAAGAAATGCAGTATTTTTTGTCGGTTTAGGTATGTTGTTATTTGTTCCAATTTTTAAATCGATAACTCATCTTCCTCCATTCATGGGAATATTATTTGGATTGGGAGTATTATGGGCAACGGTCGAGTTTATTCACCGAAGAAAAGAAGACGAGAAGAAAGAGTTTTTTAGTGTTTCAAGAGCCTTGCAACGTGTGGATACACCCAGTGTATTATTTTTCTTAGGGATCTTAATAGCCATAGGTGCATTAGAGAGTACACATATTTTGAGCGGGATGGCGCAATGGATGAACGACAATGTAGGAAACCTACCATTGATTGTTACGTTCATTGGATTTCTTTCTGCTATAGTAGACAACGTCCCCCTTGTTGCCGCAAGCATGGGTATGTATGACTTAGCAACTTATCCTACCGATCATTTTTTATGGGAGTTTATGGCTTATTGTACAGGCACCGGTGGAAGCATACTCATCATTGGTTCCGCTGCAGGTGTAGCCGCCATGGGTATGGAAAACATTTCATTTATTTGGTACATCAAAAAAATTAGCGGCTATGCATTACTCGGCTACCTTGCCGGCGCAGCAATTTATTTGTTGATGCACCATTAAACAGAGCGAGAAACAGAGCGAATTAATTTAAAATTTGGATTTTTCCATACATTAAAATAAATTTTTTAGAAGCTAGAAGCCAGCAGCTAGAAGCCAGCAGCTAAAACAATATAACGTTTCGAAATTCAATTCAACATTGTATCTATTGCGAAATAGAAATCCTAATACCACCCCGGCGCATTAATCATTCCTTGCGATTGCAAAAAGATCACTAAAATAATCATGAGCAACATTCCAATTCCAAAAAACGTCATCAGCTTTTTATAGCGATTTGCGCTTCCTTGTAGTCGGTGATAACGGTAAATATTAAACATGGCTTTCTCTGCTCTTAAAAAGGAGCCTTCGCCTTTTACTATGTAATCAAATGCTCCGTACTTCATGGTGTTCACAGCAACATCAATGCGATCTTGTCCGCTAATCATCACGACTTCCATCTCGGGATAAATATTTTTTAATTCTTTTAAAACGTCAATGCCGTCCATGGCATCACGTATTTGAGAATTTAAATTATAATCTAAAAATACAATTTGCGGAATACGAACTTTCGCAGCAGCTAAACATTCTTCTCCTGTTGGAAAATCATGAATTTCATATTTCGACATTTTAGAAAGATGATCCTTCAGCATATCGCGCTGTAAAGGTTCGTCATCAACAACGTAAACGAGGGTTTTGTCTGACATAATATTTTTAATTGCCTAATTCTTTCAGTGATACTTCTAACTCCGATTGAATGAGTTCATATTGTTTGCGAAAATTTTCAAGTTGCTCTGGAATTTTATCGAGGTCGACTTGGTCGCCCGACATTCTCTCAATTTCTTTGATGAGATTTTCAGCACCCTTTGCTCCAAAGTAACCAAGCTGTGGCTTTAAAGCATGAGCCGATTGACGTAAGCCTGACCAATCTTTGTTCAGAAAATACATATCCATCTGCTGTATACTCACTGGAGCACCCGTAATAAACATTCGGATGTATTTCGACATTTTGTCGTTGGCTCCCCCTGTTAAACTTTTTAAGTAACTAAGGTCGGTAAGTGTTGTAGGTTGATCCATGGTATATTTAACAACAAATCTACTATAAATTTTTTATCAATTATAGATTTTTTTCTCTGGGTAATAGAATTACACCCCGTTTGCTATGTGAGGAGTAAGTGACAACAAAAACAATATACCCAATTCATATTCAATTAACCCGCCAAATCAATGACGGTTTGTCGGAGTACAGCCGGATCAAAAGGTTTTGCCAGGTGCTTATTCATTCCAGATTCCAGGCATTTTTCGATCTCTTCTTTCACGGCATTGGCAGTGAGGGCAAGGATGGGCGATTTGCAATTGATCCCATTTCCGCTTCTGATTTCTTTGGTTGCTGTATACCCATCTTTCAAAGGCATATGCACATCCATAAAAATAAGATCATATGCTTTTTCTTGGGCTTTATCCACTGCTTCCTGTCCGTTGTTGGCAATGTCGATTGTGATACCCGGAAATAAATCTTCCAATGTATCCACAGCCACCATCTGATTCATAGGTTGATCTTCGGCGAGTAGTACCGTAAGTTTTTTGTCGAAGGCTGTATAATCGGCTTTCGTGACTTTCTTGACTTCTTGCCCCGCGAAGAAAGGAATCAAAAACCAAAAAGTAGTGCCTTTTCCCTTGGTGCTAGCAACATGAAGTGATCCACCTTGTAATTCTACTAATTGTTTACTGATGGTTAATCCCAAACCGGTACCACCAAATTTACGAGTGGTGTCGCTACTTTCCTGCGAAAAGCTTTCAAATACTTTATGAAGTTGATCGGGCGCAATTCCAATTCCGGTATCCTGCACCGCAAATTTTATCCAAGAAGGTTCATCGCCACTTTCTTTGGTTACGAATACATCAATAAATCCACCTTCAGGCGTAAATTTAATGGCGTTACCAATGAGGTTGGTGAGAATTTGAGTGAGTCGCGTAGGATCGCCTTTCAACCACTTCGGTACATCGTCACCGATAGTATAACGTAAAATCGTTTTTTGTTCTTCTGCTTTAAGATGTAAGGTTTGATACACCACATCTACACATTCTTCAATAGCAAAGTCGATGGCTTCAATCTCAATCTTTCCCGCTTCAATTTTAGAAATATCCAAAATATCATTGATGATATGCAAGAGATTATAACTCGCCTGGCGCATAGCACTTAAATAGCGCACCTGATCTTCTCTTGGCTTTTTATCAATCAGTAAATTGGTCATTCCTACTACCGCATTGAGTGGTGTACGAATCTCGTGACTCATATTAGCTAAAAACTGCTGCTTGAATTGCGCGCTGCGAAGTGCCATATCTTTTTCTTCTACCGCTACATTCAAATTTTCTTTTGCTTGCAAGCCCTCCAAAATTATTTGCAAATCTTCAATCGTTTTTTTGATGGTGGTTTCCAGATCAACAAAGTCGATGGGCTTCGTCACAAAATCATAAGCGCCACGGTTCATCGCCGTTCTTATATTGGTCATATCGCTGTAGGCAGATGCAACAATAGTTCGAACAGGTCTTTTTATATTCTTAACATTGGTCAACAAAGTAAGTCCATCCATTACCGGCATATTGATATCCGTAACGATGATGCCGATGGTTCCATCTTCATTTAACTTGTCTAAGGCAGCTTGTCCGTTGTGCGCGAAACTTAGCTTAAAAACACCCTCTTTCACTTGTTTGCGGAAACGTTGTTTCACGAGCACCTCCAGGTCGAGCTCGTCATCAACAAAAAGAATATGGTTGGATTCGGACATAATAATGGATAGAAATATAATTATTTTATTTGTGAGCCTAAAGCGTACAAATTAGAGAGTGCATTGCGAAAGATACTGAATGTTTCAAATGATAAGAAATTTACAGTTATAAAAAACTAATATTGCTATAAAAAGCATTCAAATTCAATGAGTTGGATACTTAATTCAGATTAACAGAATTAAGAAATTCGAAATGATGAAATGGAGCCGTGTTCAATATATTTATAAAGGTTACATTTGAGTAAGCTTTTAAACCCAACTTCTATTTCAACAAAATTTAAGCACAGCACAGTGAATGTAGAATTGCAATTAACGAGTGGCGAAAAATTTAGAAAGAAATTAATGGTGATGAATGATTAAAATTAATTACTTGATAACTATTTTCAACCCTTTTAATGGGTGAGCGGTTTCGTTTGGACTTTTAATATTGAAGTTGTTAAATTCGATTATGCACCCTGGAAGTATGATTTCATTGTCATCTTTCATTGAATTTACAAAGTCATTTCCCAGAACATTAATTTTCTTCAATAGCTTTTTGTTGGCCGAATAAATAAAAACTGTGTAGGAGTAAATTTTTTGCTTCGGCTTATAATATCCACCGGGCATATATAATTCTAGACTTTTGGCTTTTATAAATTCTTCTTTTGTGAGTACAGAATCGCGAGTTCCTTTTATCCCAATTGCATAGGATCCCAAGTTTTTTATCTCATATACTTTTTCAATGATGAGTTTGTCGTTGTCAAAAACTCGAAGCGTATCAAATCCAACTTCCGTATATTTTAGTAGCGCTCGCATGGCCATTCCTGGACGTACTTCCAAAGGCCCACCGCTACGTTCCATGCGAATGTATTTCCCAGGAATCTCACCATAAACCATAATTACATTTTCTACGCCAACATACATGATAGCCATTTCAGGTTTCGTCAACGAAGTATTGATGAGCGTTGGCTTCTTTTGCGCCGTCGCGCTTTGGCACTGTAAGAAAAGGATGAAAAATGGGATAAAGTATTTGTTCATATTATCGATTTAAATAGGATGCAATACGATTTTTATTATTAATAAGATAATAAAAAATTGAATAATCCATTTAATTTGATCCACAAATCCAATGACACATTACTTGAACATAGAATTTGTCTAAGGATTAACTTAACTCTAAAGTACTTCGTTTCGATACAAAAGCTTTGCGCAGCAATTCACCAATTCACCAACCTGCCAATTCACCAATTCGCTAAGATAGAAGTGAATGAAATTCACTTCTATCTTAGCGATACCCCTGCAATTTTTCTTCTAACTTTTTAAAGTCAATCGGTTTGGCCAGAAGTTCATCTGCACCAAGTCGCATCGCTTTTTGGGTGCGCTCCTCGTCGCCATAAGCCGAAATCATCATTACTTTCAATTCCGGATATTCACTTTTTACTTTTTCCAATAATTCAAATCCGGTCATGCCAGGCATGTTGATATCGGACAGGATTAATGCAATATCTGTACTGCCCGGCTGACGTAAAAAAGCTAATGCCTCTTCTCCCGAAAAAGCGAAATCAATATTGATTTCACCTTCGCGAATAGATTTACGGAAGCGTTGTTTGAATAATAATTCTACATCTTGTTCGTCATCTACTACTAGAATATTGAATGCCATGGGGTGGATTTTTTTAGTGAGTAGTGATTGGTAGTTGAATAATAAATTCAGTGTATTCGTTTTCGATACTATGAATCTCAATATTTCCCTGATGCAATTTAGTAATGATGTCGTAACTCATGCTGAGCCCTAATCCCGTTCCTTGGCCCGATGGCTTCGTCGTAAAAAAAGGTTGAAATATTTTATCAGCCTTTTCTTTCGGTATGCCGGTACCGTTATCTTTAATTCTTATTTCTAATCGATCACCCTTTAACCCTGTGGTAATTTTTAATTCACTTTTGAAAGCTGGATTGGTACCTGTTTTTTCTCTCAATGCATAAAAAGCATTGTTGGCAATGTTCAAGAAAACCCGACTTAAATCTTGAGGAATAACATAAAGGGGGGTTAACTGCGTCTCGAATTGTTCGTTGATAACACATTGAAAATCTTTATGTGTTGCCCGAACACCATGGTAAGCCAGGTTTACGCTTTCGAATAAAAGTTGATTGATTTCTGCTAGTTCTTTTCCCCCACTTCCTTCCCGACTATACTGCAACATCCCCTTCACAATGCGTTCTGCACGTTTTCCGTGATGATGAATTTTTTTCAAGCTCTCGTTAAGCTCTTTTGCCAGTTCAGTTTTTTCTTGTTCAGACTTTGCTTCTAATAATTCACTCAATATGTCTAAAGTCCCTTCTGAAAAATTGACAACAAAATTTAATGGGTTTTGAATTTCATGAGCGATGCCCGCCGTGAGTAGACCTAATGAAGCCATTTTTTCACTTTGTAAAAGTTGATCTTGTGTTTCACGTAGTTGCTTCAATGTATTTTCTAATTCTATATTAGACGCTTGTAATTTTAAATTACTTTTTTTCTTGAAGAGATAACGGTTGTATAAAAAGGCAAGAAATGCGAGCGCAGCTATGGATAATCCCATCAACAAATTTTTAAAATGTTTTTGCTTGGCGAGTTGTAATTCTTGTCGGGCCATGTCGCGCTGTTGGAGAGCTTTCTCTTTAGTAAGCTGCTCTACTTCGGCTGTTTTTTCTTCCAGTGCTTCGTCTTTCTGGTTCAACTCTAAATCAGACTTGGTGATGAGTTGACTCAGTTCCAACTGTTGTTCGCCATCTGCCAGTGTAGAATTATGATCTTGTTTTTTCAGTAAATCAATTACCAATTCTTTCTCTCTAGCTTGCCATTTGTTCTCGAAATCACTCCATTTAGCTTTAGAGCGTTTCCCTAATGACTCTTTAATGCCGATGTACTTTTCATGAAACGCATCTCCCTTCTCAAAATTATTTTGATAGCTAAATAAAGTGAAAAGTTGCATGCATGCATCCTTAGTAAGTTGATGAACCAAGAGTTGGTTGTCGAACGTTAAACTTTTATTGAATTCTTCCAGCGCTAATTCAAATTTACCTCTTTTGAAGTAAACAAGACCAAGGTTTCTGTATATTATACCATTTAATATATTTTCATTGGAAGCAGAAGCCCTATTGAGTGCCGACTTAAAACTCTCTGTTGCTTTATTGTAATCATTATTTCGAAGTTGTAATTCACCTAATGAATTTAAAGAGATTGCCGCAAGCGTAGTTTTCTTTTGTGCGGCGAACGATTTAGAAACTCTGCTAAAATATTCCTCCGCTGACTTCAAATCATTTAATTCGAAGCTCACTTGGGCAAGTTGCGATAAAAGGTAATCTTCAGTTTCACGAGAGGTCTTCGAAATATTTTTTTGATGTGCTTTTTTATAATAGTCTAATGCTTTCTCGTTTTGATTAAGAAGGCGATAGGCTAATCCTATTTGAGCAAATATTTCAATCTCCGATTTTATATCCTTATTTTGGACAACAACTTCAAGTGCTTGCGAAAAATAGGGGAGCGCATTTTGTGGCTGATTTTTCATCAGTAAACTCATGCCTATAGCTTGAGCTGCGGACATTGTTTTAATGGAATTTTTTTCCTTTTGGCCTTCTTGCAACTTTTTCCGAGCGGCGTTTTCGTCAATGGAAAGAGGGGCACTATTTTTTTGAAAACGAGGAAAGGTTAACTCAGTCGTAATCCGATTTTTTTGAATCCATGAGTTGAAATCGCTAATTTGTGCGTTAAGTGCAGTCGACTGAATTAGAAACGCACTTAAAAAAAGCATCAAGTTAATTTGAAGCTTGGGTAGAGATATATGTAATCGATTATTGCTCATCTGCTCCATGAATATGGATGCTGTTTTGATGGGCAAAAAGTAGTGAAAAAATATGGATTTACTTTTAAAACTTGGCAGAAACGGTGGCAGATACTTTTTCTCCTTTCTTTGAAATTTGATTTGTCATTTCAAAAACATGTTGTCGACTGCGATTTAATTGTTTAGCCTCTTCAACACGTTGATCGTGAAAATTTGGAAAATTCATCAAGCTCCAAATATCTTCTAAGTTCAAATTAATCTGAGAAGAAATTTGCTCGACTTTCAGTAGGCAAGATTCAATCTTCTTTAACTCTTTTTGCTGATCTTTTTTGATTTTCATTGGGATGATTATTTTACTTATTTGCTAGCTAAGATAAAGCGGATCAAATACCAGAGGACTGTCGTTTAAAATGGTTTTCAACATAATGAGGTGCATAAGGTTTAGGAAGAACTGTTTGTCGTGTCTAAAACTTTTAAATATTTATACTGTTAATACGTTTAGGGTGTTATAACATTATAACCCTTACACCAGATTATGAATTATTTATGTTTAGGTTAAAATAAGTACTTGACAAGCGCGATTTAATGTGTAACTTGCGCTCCAATTAAAATAGCCTCCTCTAAGATATTTAATGTGTGTATAGAGCTAAATAACAGAAAGATATGCGTCAACTAAAAATAACAAAATCGATTACCAATCGCGAAAGCGCGTCTTTTGAGAAGTATCTCCAGGAAATTGGAAAAGAAGAATTAATCACAGCCCAAATCGAAGTAGAGCTTGCTCAAAAGATTCGCGCTGGAGACCAAAAAGCACTTGAAAAGCTAGTGAGAGCTAATTTGAGATTCGTCGTCTCTGTTGCTAAACAATATCAAACTCAAGGTCTTAGCCTCCCAGATTTGATCAATGAAGGAAACTTAGGATTGATCAAAGCAGCTAAGAAATTTGATGAAACCCGTGGTTTTAAGTTCATTTCTTATGCCGTTTGGTGGATTCGTCAAAGTATTATGCAAGCCCTGGCTGAGCAAGCACGTATTGTACGTTTGCCGCTTAACCAATTAGGTGCTGCAAATAAAGTAAAGAAAGCTTTTTCTGAATTAGAGCAAAAGTTTGAACGTGAACCAAGTCCTGAAGAATTAAGCGCTGTGCTCGATCTTCCAATGGATAAAGTGGCTAACACGATGAAAATGCCAGGAAAGCACGTTTCAATGGATGCGCCTCTTGTTCAAGGAGAAGATTCTACTTTGTTGGATGTACTTGAAAACGGAGATAGCCTCGGTGCCGACGCCGCTTTGATTACAGAATCTTTGCAAAAGGAAATTAATCGCTCTTTAGCAACGTTGAGTGAGCGAGAACAAGATGTGGTGAAAATGTTTTACGGCATTGGTATCCAACATGGTCTTTCTTTGGAAGAAATCGGAGAAAAATTCGATCTTACCTCAGAGCGTGTTCGCCAAATTAAAGAAAAAGCAATTAAAACGTTACGTCAAAACTCTAGAAATAAGCTGTTAAAAGCATATTTAGGTTAAAATATTATTTTGAAAGAGCAACGATGTATATGATGTCGTTGCTCTTTTGTTTTATTTTTTTGATGGTCTATTTTTTTTGATGGATGAACTGATTTTTTTTTGATGTTTTGGCAATAAAAAATGAATACTTCATTATTGATTGATTTTTTATCAAAGGTGCGCCGTCTCTTTTTTTTGATGTGTTCAAAAACAACGCGATTCTGTTCAAAAGATAAAGTCGATATTTTTGATATTCTACTCTAATTTGTTTTCTTTTGTAGTAAGCATTTCGCCTATCATTTCTTCCTCCATTAACCTACATTACATCAAAAATTTATGACCAACAACCACATTAGCGACGAGGTTCTATTGCAAGAAAACAAAGATCGTTTCGTCTTATTCCCAATTAAATATGACAAGATTTGGTCGATGTATAAACAAGCCGAAAATAGTTTCTGGACTGCCGAAGAAGTTGATTTAAGTGCTGATTTAAAAGACTGGGATCGTTTGAATGATGGCGAACGTCATTTCATTTCTCATGTGCTTGCATTCTTTGCAGCTAGCGATGGAATTGTAAATGAAAATTTAGCAGTGAACATGATGAGCGAAGTGCAACTTCCAGAAGCTCGTTGTTTTTATGGTTTTCAAATTATGATGGAAAACATTCACTCAGAAATGTATTCTTTGCTGATTGATACATACATCAAAGACCCCGCTGAAAAACATCGTTTGTTTAATGCAATAGATACCGTTCCTTGTGTAAAGAAAAAAGCGGATTGGGCTCTGAAGTATATTAATAATGGATCGTTTGTACATCGCTTGATTGCTTTCGCCGCCGTTGAAGGAATTTTCTTTAGCGGATCTTTCTGCTCCATCTTCTGGTTGAAGAAACGTGGATTGATGCCTGGACTTTCTACCTCGAATGAATTTATTTCTCGCGATGAAGGTTTGCATTGTGATTTTGCTTGTTTGCTTTATGGAATGTTAAAGCATAAGTTAACAGAAGAAGAAGTTACCGCTATTATTACAGATGCGGTTTCTATTGAAAAGGAATTTGTGACCGATGCACTTCCCGTAAAATTAATTGGAATGAACTCTGATTTAATGTGTAATTACATTGAGTTCGTAGCCGATCGTTTGCTGAACTCATTGAATTGCCCAAAAGTGTATAACCGCGAAAATCCTTTCGATTTTATGGAGACAATTTCGTTGGAAGGAAAAACAAATTTCTTCGAGAAACGCGTTTCCGAATATAAGAAAGCCGGCGTAGGCGTTGATCCCGCCGATCAAGAATTGAAATTTAACGAAGAATTTTAATATTCCACAGTAAAAATAAAACGCATTTGGTCTTATACCAAATGCGTTTTTTCTTTTTTGAAGATGTTGTTTTCGGAAGTGTTTTTTTACAGTTAATTCGCCTTGAAAATTTTTCGATAATCGCTCATCAACTCCAATTCTACCATTTTAATTCTAGGAACTAAAACACGGTCTTCAATGAGTTCGTGAATGCATAAGTCGCGCTCCAAATGTTGTAGTTGACTTAATAGGATTCGATAGGGTGTGATGTTCGTGAAAGGTGGGTCGTGTGCTAATATCGTTTCTTGAATATGCGTTAAATTTTTATCGGAATCATCGTGATGGTCAATTTCAAATTCTTCCAGTGAAAAACGTCTGTTGTTCTTAAAGAATTGAAAAGTATTCATTCCTTTCTTGTGCATCTCCAATAAAAAATCAACATAGGGTAAAAGATGTTGCTCTTCTTCGCAAATATGTAAACTCAATTGGAATTTATAGGAGGTATAAAAATCCTTCAAAATAGTTAGTAAGGGATGTTCATCGTTGTAATCTTGCAATAACAGTTGGATGCTTTGCTCAATCTCTGGTAATTTCGTAAATATATATAGTCGATGCGTTCTACGAATGTAATCTACAATAAACTCAATTGGGAAATTTTGAAAAACAGCAGCATTAAATTGTTTCGGCGATTCAAATACATGACTCAATTCATCAATTAGCTCGTTGAACTTATTAATGTCGACGGAAACAGAATTGTTCGCCGGGAAGCCGTAGCGTTGAAGAATTTGGTCGGTATAATAATTTGAATGCATGAAAGCGCGTGGTTAGGTCTACAAAGATAAGAGTCCATCCACTTCTGTACAGTGATTTTTATCAACTATTCAATGAGGTTATAAACAGCAAAAAAGTTATAGAAAATAGTTCTTGCAATATTGAAAAGATTTTATACAATGATTCATTTATCTGCTTCGCTGCAATTTTTCTCTCGACCAGACTATTGATGTTGAGATAAAACAGCTTCCATTCGAACAAGCGTTTCTTTGATTTCCTCCTCACTCGTATTTTTTCCGATGCTGATGCGAACACTGCTGTAAATTTCTTGCTCACTCAAACCCATGGCTTTCAATACATGCGATGGCTGTGGGATAGCAGATGTGCAAGCCGATCCCATGCTCATCCCGATATTCGGCAACGCTTTGATGAGTTGTTCACTCTTGATTTTCGGGAAACAAATATTGCTGGTGTTAGGAAGGCGCGACTTGATGCTTCCGTTGATGAACCCATGCCCTAACTCTATGGTAAGCTGTTGCTCTAAGAATGTTCTCCATCGGGAAGTGTGTATCCCGTAATCCCAACCTCCTTCGTTCGCTAATTCACATGCTTTTCCAAACCCAACTAGAGCAGGAACATTTAAAGTTCCTGAACGTAAGCCGCGCTCGTGTCCACCGCCAGTAATTTGAGAATGTAATGAAACGCGTGGATTTTTTCTCCTGACATACAAGGCACCAATGCCTTTCGGACCATACATTTTATGAGCAGACAACGTACAAAGGTCTAGCGATTGCTCATCAACATTCACCCTCATTTTCCCAACAGCTTGCGTCGTATCACTCAAGAATATTATTTTTTTCTCTCTGCAAATTCTTCCAATCTCCTCGCAATCCTGAATCACCCCCGTTTCGTTATTGGCCATCATCACAGCTACTAAAATAGTATCGTCACGCAATAGTTTTTGCAATTCTATCAAGTCAATTCTTCCCTCTCGATCAACACCTATTACACCGTATTCAATTCCTGCTTTTGTTAAATCTTGAACCGTATCTAAAGTAGCTTTATGTTCAGTAGCACAAACGACCATGTGTTTTCCAACAGATGAATACGCTTGAGCAACACCACGAATCGCCAGATTTAATGCTTCCGTAGATCCAGAAGTGAATATAATTTCATTGGGTTCGGCGCCAATCAACTGCGCCACTTGTTCTCTTGCTCGTTCAACTACCGCCGATGCCGTCCATCCCCAGGCATGAGTAGAACTCGCCGCATTTCCAAAATGTTGAGTGAAATAAGGAAGCATCGCCTCCAACACTTTTGGGTCGACAGGCGTAGTGCTATTATAATCAAGGTATATGGATTCCATGGCAATGCAAAGTTCCGAAATGTAAGTCAATTTTTTACGATGAAAGGTCAAGGATGGGATTCTTTTCTTTTCGTCAAATATTTAATTGGATAAGAATTATCTTTGCCGCCATGTCAACCATTACCATCAAAAAGCTAAGCGGCGAAGATTTATTCAAGAATATCATCAGCCATTCCAAAGAGTACGGATTTATTTTCCAATCAAGTGAAATTTATGATGGCCTCAGTGCTGTTTACGATTATGGTCAGATGGGCGTAGAGCTCAAGAAAAATTTGCGCGACTATTGGTGGAAGGCGATGGTGCAGTTGAATGAAAATATTGTAGGCATCGATGCCGCCATCTTCATGCATCCAACTACTTGGAAAGCTTCCGGACACGTGGATGCATTTAGTGATCCCTTGATTGACAATAAAGATTCGAAGAAAAGATATCGTGCCGATGTGCTCATCGAAGAACATATAGCAAAAATTGAAGCGAAGATTGAGAAAGAAGTAGAGAAAGCGAAAAGTCGTTTTGAGAATTTTGATGAGACGATGTTTCGTTCTACGAATCCTCGCGTAGTAGAAAATCAAAAGAAGATCGATGAAATCAATGCACGTTTTAAGGCGGCGTTGGAGGCCGATAATCTCGAAGAAGTAAAACAAATTATTCTCGACTTAGAAATAGTTTGTCCGGTGAGTGGTTCGCGCAACTGGACCGACGTACGTCAATTTAATTTGATGTTCAATACACAGTTGGGATCGGTGAGTGAGGAGGCAAGTACTATTTATTTGCGCCCTGAAACAGCGCAAGGAATTTTTGTTAATTTTTTGAATGTGCAAAAAACAGGTCGGATGAAAATTCCATTTGGAATTGCACAAACGGGAAAAGCATTTCGTAATGAAATTGTAGCTCGTCAATTTATTTTTCGCATGCGTGAGTTCGAACAAATGGAGATGCAATTTTTTGTGAAGCCTGGTACCGATTTACAATGGTATGAGCAATGGAAAAAAACACGGATGGCTTGGCACAACAGTCTTGGATTTCCAGAAAGCAAATATCGTTTTCATGATCATATTAAATTAGCGCATTATGCCAATGCTGCTTGCGACATAGAATTTGAATTTCCATTTGGATTTAAAGAATTAGAAGGAATTCACTCTCGAACCGATTTCGATTTAAGAAATCATGAAAAGTTTAGCGGAAAAAAATTGCAGTACTTCGATCCGGAAGACAATGAAAATTATATTCCGTATGTGGTAGAAACTTCTGTTGGGTTAGATCGACTTTTCTTAGCGACCATGTCGCAAGCGTATGTGGAAGAGATCTTGGAAGATGGTAGTTCCCGTGTAGTATTAAAAATTCCACCGTTTTTGGCTCCTTACAAAGTAGCAGTGTTGCCATTGGTAAAAAAGGACGGGCTTCCAGAAAAAGCACGTGAGATCATGAATCAACTTAAGTTGGATCATCTGTGTATTTACGAGGAGAAAGATTCGATTGGTAAACGTTACCGCAGAATGGATGCCATTGGTACTCCCCTTTGCATTACTATCGATCATCAATCGTTGGAAGACAATATGGTTACTTTGCGCGACCGCGATACCATGCAACAAGAGCGAGTGAGTATTGATGAATTGATGCAACTGGTAGAAGCGAAGGTTAGTATTCGTGCACAGCTTAGGAAGTTGATGTAGGAGACCGAAGGATTTAATTTTATGGAGAGAAGTCGATATAAATTTTAATTACTTGTTTTAGCTATGAGCATTAAAACGAGTTTTTAGCGTTTATGTATTTTGACTTTTTTTGCGCAAGTTTTTTGAATTTTTGACTGAGTAAAATATTAAGAATTTAAGTGAGTTTTTACAGAAATCAACGCAGTGAAGACAAATGCATTTTTTTGCAGATATTTTATTAAGGGTACGTACATTTTATTACTTTTATCTTCCGATATCCAACCCCTATGAAGAAATTTATACTCATTATCCTTCTTGCTGTTTTCTCATTAACTACTTACGCCCAGCAAACATCTACCTCAACTATTCAGTATTTTCCACTGAAAAAAGTGTATGATTTGAGTCCGGGAGCCGATAAATGGATGCCGATATTGCAGAACCAAAAATTACCCAAGCCACATCCTGGAACCGACGAGCAAACCGTGCGCGAAGCCAAGAAAAGCATGGTGGATATTTATTCACATAAGCGTGAAAGTACGCCTTCAGCCAACCGATCAGCAACCGCTAATGCTCCCGTACTTCTCAATAATTTTATTGGCAACGGATTTAATTCGTACGTTCCCAATGATAATGATGTAGCGGTTTCGAATGGTGGATTTGTATCTAGCGTAAACAATACCATGATTTTTGGAAAA
>CAIXTT010000026.1 GCA_903922455.1 uncultured Bacteroidota bacterium
GTGGCTAAACCATTGCAAAAATAAAAGTATTTCAGAAAATTTATCTTTAAACGATCAAACAACGAAAGAAGCACTCTGGGTACTATTAGAAAATAAGCTTATTACCCCTTCTCAAGCCGAAATACTTAGCAAGAAAAACATCAAATAATTATTTTTAATTCGAAATAATATTTGATTCTGAAACAATATAAAGTGGCCTACTTCTCACATTTGTACTTAGCCTACTAATATACTCTCCAATAATTCCAATGCTTATTAATTGAACTCCACCTATAAATAGAACGGCAAGAATCAATGATGTCCAACCTGGAACAAAATCCTTACTGACAAATCTTGCATAAAGCGCATACAAACTAATTATAAACGTGATTCCTGATACAATAAAACCGGCAATCGTAGCAAACTTTAGCGGGAGATTTGAAAATCCTGTAATTCCATCTAAAGCAAAACGGATCATTTTTCGATACGTATACCCTGTTTCCCCTGCGTTTCTTTGATCACGATCAAATTCCACATACGTTTGTTTAAAACCAGCCCAAGCGATTTGTGCTCTTAAAAACTTTTGTTGCTCGGGCATCTGCTTAAGAACGGATACGATTCGTCTATCCATTATTCTAAAATCACCTGTGTCGAGAGGAATTTTAACACTAGTAATTTTAGCTAGAAAACGATAAAATAACTTAGCTGTGAATTTCTTCAAAAAGCCTTCACCTGATCTGCTCTTTCGTCTTGCATAAACTACTTGATAGCCCTCCTTCAATTTATCATACAGAACGGGTATTATCTCCGGAGGATCTTGAAGATCGGCATCGATGATAACAACAGCATTCCCTTGACAATGATCTATACCTGCACTAACTGCAACTTGATGTCCAAAATTTCTACTAAAATCAATAAACTTTACTTCGTGACATTCTATAGCAAGCTTTTTTAGAATCTTTAAAGAATTGTCGACGCTACCATCATTAATAAAAATAATTTCATGGTTTAAATTCAATTGCTTCAAAACAATATGAAGTCGTGAAAAAAGCAATTCAATATTCGCTTCTTCATTATAAACCGGTACAATAATGCTTAATTCCATGGGGACAATAATAATGATGTAGTAGAATCCTTTTCTTGAAAATTATTATTCGAATTTATTAAATAAATTACAATTATTCCGTTGTTATATATTTCCTTCAAAGGATATTCCAATGCGCTGAAAGAAAATTCATCGAAATTACTTTCCAAATTATAGATAACATATTTAAAATGACCCGATAGTAGGTATTTTTCAAATACTTCCTTGTGTTTTCGATATGCTACTGTTACCCCTTTTCGATTTAATAAATACAAAGAAATTTCCGGACTATGATCAAATATACTTATCACCTTATCCTTTTTTGCTACTCCCACTACTTCTAAAGTAGATTCAAAGTCGAAATAATTATTAAAATGCACAGAACCATATTTCCATGAATCGATTTTATAACTTGTACGAATATGATTTTTAGCCATTGCAAATTGATAAGAAATTCCACTCACTAGTAAAACTGAAATAATCAACCAATTCCACTTTAACTTTAACTTTCCAATTAAATCTATAGATAAAATCAGAACAAAGAAAATTGTAGTGAATAGTGAAATTAAATAATAATCGTGATGTTGCAATTGCAACCACATAAAATA
>CAIXTT010000027.1 GCA_903922455.1 uncultured Bacteroidota bacterium
CCGCTGGGGTCGGACACCCCCCCTCATCGGTTCTAATGATGTTAAATCCCTCTGGGATTTTCATTTAAAACCAATTCATCGGTTCTAATTAGGTTCGACCCCGCTGGGGTCGGACACCCCCCCCTCATCGGTTCTAATGATGTTAAATCCCTCTGGGATTTTCATTTAAAACCAATTCATCAATTCTATTTGTGTTAAAACCCTCTAGAATTTATTTTTAAACTCAATTCATAGGTTCACAAACAACAACCCATAAAAAAAAGAATGCTGCCTCTATTTAAAGAGACAGCATCCATTCTAATTAATTTCAATCAGTGCTTAGTAAAAGAACTTTTGAGAAACTTTCTTCTCTTGGTTTTGCAAGATGATGAAGTAGATTCCTTGCGATAAGCTTTGATCTAATTGAATTTTATTCATTCCAGGTACTGCAGGAATTCCACCTTGATTGTAGATGACACGACCTGTTGCATCGGTTATGATAGCCGACAATGGTAATTCACTATCATATACAAACTCAATTTGGAATTGACCATTGTTAAGTGAGTTGCCATATACGTTTGTGATTTCAAATGATTTCACTTCGCCTACAAATACAGGACGTAAATCGGAGTAAGTAAATTCTCCATCCATATCCGTTTGCTTCAATCGATAGTATTGTAAACCTTGCAATGGATTTTCATCCCATGTCTCGTAATTTAACATCACGGTACTATTGTGCATGTATGAATTAACTTTCGCTATAAAATCAAACTTGGTTAAATCTTTATCTGCTCTTTCTACCGTGAAGAAATCGTTATTGATTTCACTGGCCGTTGTCCATGATAATTTTACTCTTGTATCAATAAGCTTCGCATCAAAGTTTACTAGTTCAACTGGAAGAGGAGTTGAGGTTGCAGTAATTGCCCATGGATTACTATTTCCGATTGGTCCTGATTGCGCAAAGAAAGGTGCAATCAATTGAGCCGGCAAGGTTGGCCAATCCCAACTTGTTACACGAACAGAGTCAAAAGCAGGTGCAGCATTTGCACCATAATCTTGCAAATAATTTAAAGTAGTGTAAGGAGTGTTTAAACGTATCCAAGCTCTTGTTTGACCATATGCCCACCAAGGTTGAGCTTTCCCTTTATTGAATGCAGACAGACCAGCAGCTCTTTCTGCGACTGTAAATCGATACATTATATCGGCAACTGGATTTGCTCCTGTTTTACTTAACATCCAAAAACGATCCACGGTTCCTGCGGCGTTACCAGCACCTGCAGTGTTATTTATATGCGTAACTGTAGGAGGTAAAGTTGCATTTCCTGGAGAATTAAAAGTAGAGATGTCCATATTTCCCATATCTCCGCTCTTATGTAAAAACGAGAAAGGAATGTACAGTGGTGCAGCAATCGCCCCACTTCCGAAAGGTACTACTCGATAACCTGTTATTGCGTTAATATTTCTCCAAATTACAGACGCTGTTGCACTTTCGGAAATTAAGAATCCATTAGTTCTTTCAAACGCACCTTTTGTAGATATTAAATTTCCAGTTGCACCCATTACGGCTGGATTGTTCATCGTTAATGTATAGGTATTCATCCTTAATTGACCTTGAGATAAGATAACTGAAGAGTCCACAGTAATTGCTCTCATCATCGTCGCAAAATACTGACTATTAGTAGGGACCAAAGGATCTAATTTACTAATTTGCAACTCATTGAAAGTAGTAGGTTGTGTTCCTGCGATAGTTTGCGCTACTGTACTATCCATACGGACACGGCTATATCCCGCATCAAAGAATCCATTATTCAACCAATCTTCTTGTACCGTAATTAACGCTTTTCCATATGGACGATTCACTAAGAAGGTAAAATTAGGACGGAAGGAATTTAATGAACTAAAGAAATTGTCGGTTACACTACCTCCAGGAGACAATGCACAACCTGCTGCTGCATTCGTAGTGGAAGAAAGAATCAATGTAGATTTTATTCCGGTAGTTTGTGTGATATTGATTCGATCATCAGTAGATCCGACGTTAGACGCATTATCAAAACAATATTGAATTAATATATTATTAATTCCATCCCAAACGATCGGTGTAGCCAAATTGATGGTATTTACCCCGGGGAATGCAGTTGAAAATGCCGCGGGACCATAAACAGTTGTAAATGGACCTGCATAAGGAACATTACTTGCATGTTGATTAAAAGGAACCAGGGCATAACTCACCGTAAATCCACCAAATGCACCTAAACTCCCTTTAGCACCAAGACTAAACTGCAATCCTGTAATGTTATCATTTGGAACTAAGCCAGCCAATGTCAATTCCGCTTGCGAATAAATAATTTGGGTACGAGCGTCGGTACTTTGAGATTTAAACGGAGTGTAAATATTATTCACTAAAGCACCATTGCTGTATACTACGTTACTAGCGAAAGAAGAAATCACTTTTACTCTACCATTATTAATTAAATCTCGTCTCAATTTTAATGGATTCGCACTCGGCGTTGGAGAATTAATAATGACA
>CAIXTT010000028.1 GCA_903922455.1 uncultured Bacteroidota bacterium
GGAAGGATCGACAGCGAGACACACCGCATCATAAAAATTATATTGAGAGAAGAGAGGTGTTGCAGCAGCTTTACCATCATAGGTTACCCAAGTACCATTATCGTACTCCGAAAAACCATCATACTGATATGCATTTATCCAAGTGCCCGTTCTGGGTCCATGCACCAGCCATAGCTTTCCATCAACCACTTGCATAGCAGCACATCGAGAAGAATTAGGTCCTTGCAATAAAAATTTTTCAAAAGTAGTACCATTTACTTTTAACAAGCCTCTCGTTTTATCGCCTATCCATGCTACTCCGTTTACATCCTCTACGCCATCATTAAAATCTGGACTTGTAACTACACTCGCATTTACATTACGAATCACATTTAGATTGATATCAAAAACAAATAAACCTGCAGGAGTCGTCATATACAATTTCCCTTGCTCGGTACGGAAACTACGCTTTTTTTCAGACGAAATCATTTCAACCGGCAATGGATTTCCCCATACACCATTCCATGCTAACATGGTATCTCCGTTAGCGCGTGTATAATTTACCAGCAGTTGATTATTAAAATACACTGCATGATTAAAGACACCAATATTTCCAGTGTCTCCTAAAATTCGAGTCCAGGCTGTATAATTTGCGATAAACGGATTATTCAACTGTGCCTGATAAACACCATCATCAGTAACTGCAAAAATATCATTTCCATTTGTAGTTACATCCATCACTTCTGGATGAACACTTGCACTTGAAATAAAGTAAGTGTCCTTAATTTCCTTGCGTAGTAAATCCAATACTACGATTCCAAATCCGCAAGAAAAATAAACATAACGTCCATCCAAACTAAGTTGATTAATCACTTTGCTTCCTGGTATATTTTTCCTTTTGATATCACTCAAATTCAATATTTTATTTTCATCATTGAGCAAATCGATATTCGTATTATTATAGGCGATGATCAGTTCATGATACGTTTCAGAATATACGATGGAACTAATTCCAAAATCATTCAATCCATTTAACTTTGAAAATCGATTGAGGCTATTGTCACCTTTTTCATACGAAAACAATCCATCTTGCGTAGCGCAAAAAACTCGAGAAGGTGAGAGCGCCACTACTTTTCCTTGAAGGTAAGGTAGGTGTTCGCGCCAACTTCCAATCGAAAAAGACTGCGCAAGGAGTGAATGAAAGGCCAAAAATGAGAAGGCAAAGAGGATAGTAAAGAATCGATTCATAAGATTCATAGAGGTAATATAACTCGGCAAGTGGGTAATTATTGTTTTGTCAAAGATCATAAATACCTTGTAAACAATTCGACTTTTATCCCTAGAATAGCTAGATTCCTACTAAATTCGTAGCCATATTAAAAATAAACATGTTTAGATCACATACCTGCGGAGAATTGCGCATTAGCGACATTGGAAAAGAAGTAACTTTAAGTGGATGGGTTCAGCGCTCAAGAGACCTAGGGGGCATGACTTTCATTGATTTACGTGACCGTTATGGACTTACTCAGCTCGCCTTTAACATGGATAGCAATGCTCCTATGTGTGTAGCTGCGAGAAAGGTGAGTCGCGAATACGTTATCCAGATTCATGGAAAAGTGAAGGAGCGCGAGAGCAAGAATTTGAAAATGCCAACGGGAGAAATCGAAATTGTTGTCGATAAATTGGAAATTCTGAATGCTGCCATTACCCCACCTTTCACGATTGAAGAAAACACCGATGGTGGAGAAGACATTCGAATGAAGTATCGTTATTTGGATCTGCGCCGAAACAGCGTAAGAGCCAACCTCGAATTAAGGCATCGCATGGCCATTGAAACACGAAATTATTTAGATAAGCAACAATTTTTAGAAGTGGAAACGCCGGTATTAATTAAATCTACTCCGGAGGGAGCTCGAGATTTTGTGGTACCATCAAGAATGAATCAAGGACAGTTTTATGCCTTACCACAATCGCCACAAACGTTCAAGCAATTGTTGATGGTGGCAGGATTTGATCGTTATTATCAGATTGTAAAATGTTTCCGTGATGAAGATTTAAGAGCGGATCGTCAACCTGAATTTACACAGATTGACTGTGAGATGAGCTTTGTGGAGAGAGAAGATATTCTAAATACATTTGAAGGACTTGTTCGTCATTTATTCAAAACGGTAAAAGGCATTGATATAGGTGAATTGCCTCATATGACCTATGCGGATGCGATGAAATATTATGGTTGTGACAAGCCCGACACCCGTTTTGAAATGCGTTTTTGCGAGTTGAATGATGTTGCAAAAGGAAAAGGATTCAAAGTATTTGATGATGCTGAATTAGTAGTTGGAATTTGTGCGAAAGGTTGTGCAGAATATACTCGCAAACAAACGGACGAGTTAATTGAATTTGTAAAGCGTCCACAAGTGGGGGCTAACGGTATCGTCTATGTGAAGATGGGTGCAGATGGAAGTATTAAGTCGACGGTTGATAAATTCTATACTCCTGAAGATTTAAAAAAATGGGCGGAGGCTTTAAAAGCTGAACCAGGAGATTTACTAATGATCATGGCTGGAGATGCGAACAAAAGCAGAAAGGCATTAAATGATTTACGCTTAGAGATGGGCACTCGTTTAGGATTGCGCAACAAAGATAATTATCAATGCTTATGGGTTGTTGATTTTCCACTTCTTGAATGGAGTGAAGAAGCGTCTCGATTCTTTGCGATGCATCATCCCTTTACTTCACCTTTATTGGAAGATATTTCCCTATTAGAAACTGATCCAGGAAAAATCAGAGCGAATGCTTACGACATGGTCATTAATGGCGTTGAAGTAGGTGGTGGAAGCATTCGCATCTTCAATAAAGAATTGCAGAAAAAAATGTTTAGTATTCTTGGATTTACGGATGATGAAGCGCAAGCACAATTCGGATTCTTAATGACAGCATTTGAATATGGAGCACCTCCACACGGCGGAATTGCTTTTGGCTTCGATCGACTTTGCTCCTTGTTTGGAGGCTCGGAAAGTATTCGTGATTTCATTGCATTCCCAAAAAACAATTCGGGAAGAGATGTGATGATTGATGCCCCATCAATTATTCATGCGGATCAATTGAAGGAACTCGGGATTTTTACAACAAATAATAATTGAAAAAGACCTAGCAGATGGGTGTAGTGGTGTGCTTTAAATTCTAGCAACAAAGAAACTCCGAAAGCAATAATACTTGGGAAGAAAGCGCTTCCATTTTACTCCAAATAAAAAAACGGCTGCTTCATAGAGGCAGCCGTTTTTATTTAATTACTATTTTGTTATGGCTTTACCGTGATTCTACGAGAAAAGCTTTCTGTGTTTGTTTGAACTTTAACAAAATAAAATCCTGCTTTTTTTCCTGTAAGATTAATATTGAAGGTAGTAGAATTTTCACGATCGATAATTATATTCTCTACTAAATTTCCAATCATATCATAGACTAAGATAGATGGAGTTTCCGTTATTGATTTACCAAAGGCGATATACAAAATACCTTCTGTTGGCATTGGGTATAAAGAAAGTGTAGTTTCTTTTTGGTTTGATGAAATTCTTAAATCGCTAAAATTATTTTGAGCGAAAGAAGAAGATATAGTCAGCGCTAAAAAGCTGAAAAGGAGAATTGAGTATGAAATGTTTTTCATGAGCACGAGGTTTTAGATACTGTGTACGTTACAAATACCTTGCCCTTACTTATTATTGAATAAATTCATGGTTGGTTGGATACCTAAGGTGGCAAAGCTTTTCACGATATCTGCAGCCATACTAATCTTTTCGGGGAGATGGGCTCCTTCTTCAGAAGACCACTTTCCCAAAACATAATCGGATTGACGTCCTTTAGCGAAATCACTTCCGATTCCAAATCGAAGGCGCGCAAACTGGTCATTTTGAAGACATTCGATAATGCTCGTCAATCCATTATGACCTGCTGCACCACCAGAAGGCTTCAGCCGAAGTGAGCCAAAGGGTAAGGCAAGGTCATCAGATACAATTAACAGGTTTTCGCGGGGAATTTTCAGTGAAGTGAGCCAATACCTTACAGCTTCTCCACTTAAATTCATAAAAGTGGTAGGTTTAATCAAAAAAAGTGACCTTCCTTTATGACGAGCTTCGGCCAACCATACTTTTTTATCGTTTTTAAAAGTAGCATCTAGAGAATGGGCAACAGCCTCTACTACGTCAAAACCAATATTATGACGAGTATGGACATATTCCAAACCAATGTTTCCCAATCCGGCGATAAGATATTTCAAGACAACAACTATATTAAACACCGAAAGGAACCTTATTCAGGTTCCTCACGGATATTTGTTTATCGATTTTTATTTCTTGGCTGCAGTAGTCTCAGCAGCAACTACATTACGAGTAGTACGCACTGCAATAACCACATTAGATGGAGAATCTAAAAATTCAACACCTTTCGATTTCAAATCACGAACACGAATAGTACCACCTATTTTAAGGGGAGTAATATCCAATTCGATAAAATCTGGAAGTTCCTTTGGCAAAGCCTTCACTTTTAAGCGACGCACTTTCGTCACTAATTTTCCACCTTGTTTAACACCTTCAGAAGCGCCAGTAACTTTAATAGGAACATTGATTATAACTGGGTTACTTTCATTAATTTCCAAAAAGTCAACGTGCTGAATAATGTCATTAACAGGATGAAACTGAATATCTTGCATCACACAAGAATAATCTTTTCCGTCAACCATTACTTTCACGATATACACATTAGGCGTGTAAACCAATCCTTTGAACTGAGACAAAGGCACAGAGAAGTGAATGGGTTCTGCTCCACCATAAAGTACACAAGGCACTTGCTCGTCGATACGAAGTGCTTTTAATGATTGTTTGGTCAAATCAGACCTTTTTAATCCTTGAATTTCAATCGTTTTCATTGCTAATAATTATATTATGCTTTTACAAAAAGTGAACTAATAGACTCGTATGCGTACACTCTTTGAATGGCTTTTGCGAATAATGCTGCTGTTGGTAATTGTTTAATTTTAGTACTTGGTTTTACAAGAGGGATCGTATCACAAACTACAAGTTCAGTAAGATGTGAATCTTCGATTCTCTCATAAGCTTTTCCACTTAGGACAGGGTGAGTACAGAAAGCGCGAACGCTAGCTGCACCTTGATCGATCAGCATGCCAGCAGCTTTAGTTAAAGTGCCGGCAGTATCTACGATATCATCAACAAGGATACAATCGCGACCAGATACATCTCCAATCACTTGCATTCCTTCAATTTCGTTAGCACGTTTACGGTGCTTATCGATTACCGACATATCGGCACTGAAATAAGAAGCATAAGAACGAGCTCTGTGCACACCGCCCATATCCGGAGCACAAATCATCATATTAGGAAGATTCAAACTCTTAATATACGGAACGAAGATGGCAGAAGCATCCATGTGATCTACTGGAACATCGAAAAAACCTTGTATTTGTGGAGCATGAAGATCCATGGTCATCACTCGCGTAACTCCAGCAGCAACCAATAGATTAGCAACCAATTTAGAAGCAATGGCCACCCTTGGCTTGTCTTTACGATCACTGCGTGCATATCCAAAATAAGGAATTACAGCAGTAATATAATGCGCTGAAGCTCTTTTAGCTGCGTCAATAAGCAAAAGTAGCTCAAACAAATTATCAGTTGGAGAGAATGTGCTTTGGATGATAAATACATCGCAACCACGAACACTTTCATCAAAAGAAGGAGAAAATTCACCATCACTAAAACGGGCTACTTTTACATCACCCAGCGGGGAACCATAGCAGTCTGCGATCTGTTCCGCTAGATATTTTGATGAAGTACCTGAGAATATTTTTACTTGCCTAGCCATGGTTTTTCCTTCTTATAAAAGGGCTGCAAAGAAACTAAAAATAAAGCGTTTATCAAAATGAATTTAACAAATTGATGTTGAAAACTGAAGAGTTTTTATACTTTTGCCAACTGTTTGTCGAAAAAGGGTGTATTTTTGCCTCCCGGTTCAACGAGCAGAATCGTAAGTTCTTAAAGTTCAAAGATTTCTATTTTAATATTAAAAATTGCCCGGATGGCGGACCTGACGAAGGAAAGCCCGCCACTCGGATGAATAAAGTTTGTGTTGCTTGTCAACACATTTAATAATGCCCGGATGGCGGAATTGGTAGACGCGCTGGTCTCAAACACCTGTGCCTTCACTGGCATGCCGGTTCGACTCCGGCTCCGGGTAC
>CAIXTT010000029.1 GCA_903922455.1 uncultured Bacteroidota bacterium
TAGGAAGGTATCGAACTCCGCCAGAAAACTGCGATTTCCCCTCTAAAGAGGCGAATAACAGAATGATAATAAATAAGTAGCGGTTCATTGTATCAAAGTTAAGCAAATCTCTTTTGTCATCAAAAACTAATTCTGATTTAATTCAGAGAAAATTAAATAAAAAATTCACCTTCTATACTATTTTTGCAGTTCAAATCGATTTTACTAAAAAACCATCCGTGATCAAACCAAAACTCATCTCTAAATTCTTCCTATTGCTTACTATTTTATTCAGCACAACATTTAGTTCAGCACAAACTCTTCTTCAAGCCGGCGACATTTCCTTCTCAGGATATATTACTGCCGATGATAACAACGTAACACAAGATGATGTTATTTCATTTGTGTTGTTAAAAGACATTGATGTAAATACCGTGATTAATTTTACTGATTTCGGCTGGACCGACGCCAATACATTTCAAACTCCGGAAGCATGTGGAGCGAGCACCGGAGCACTTTCTGATGGAATTATTCAGTGGCAAAGCACTACCGTTTTATATTGTGGAACACAAATAAGTATCAATTGCAGAAAAGCGCTGACTGCAAATTTGGGAACGGTAACCGCAATTCAAGGTACTTTTAATAATAGCAATGTGTACGTAAATCTCAACGGAAATGGTGATCAGGTTTTTGCTTACCAAGGAACGTTAACTGCTCCCGAATTCCTTGCTGCCATTAGTATCAATCGGACTTGGGATTTGGTTTTAGATAGTTGTGAATTAACATCCTTTAAATCTACCTTGCCTGCAACGCTGTCAACGCTCGGACTTGCTCTTTCTACCGGCGCTAACAATGCTCAATACAATTGCTCCATCACTACAGGTGACACACTTTCGTTATTAACCGCTTTAACCGATGGGTTGAACTGGAATTTGGATACTACTTCTCTTCCTCCTGTTCCAAGTAATTTCCAACTTCCTGTTCCTTGCACTTTTTCTGGATGTGCTTTACCGGTTCCACAAATTACTCAACAACCCATTTCAGTAAATGTATGTGAGTTGAGTACTATTCAGTTTTCAGTGTTGGCAACCAATGCTACTTTCTATCAATGGCAACGAAACATTGGCGGAACATGGTTCAATGTATTGGACACTGTTCCCTTCAGCGGTAGCATAACAGATACACTTCACATCACTGGGGCCCCCTTTATTTTAAATGCAAGTGTATATCGTTGCGTTGTTTCTGGACAAGCTCCTCCACAAGCAATTAGTAACTCCGCAACCGTTAGTTTAATTCGTTTACCCGCTATTACGGCACAAACTCCAGCGCGAGCAATTTGCGAAGGATTAAATGTTTCGTTTAGTGTGAGTACTGTTGGTGCGGGATTAACTTTTCAATGGCAATACGATAATGGTTCGGGTTGGATCAACTTAACCAACACCCCTCCTTATACGAATACAACCGGTTCTGCTTTACAAATTGCTGCAACACCGTATTCTTTACATCTTACCAATTACCGTTGCATTGTGACGGGAACCTGTGCTCCTCCGGCTATTTCTAATTCTGTTTATGTTTTTGTTGATCGACTACCCACCATCACCATAGAGCCGGTTTCCGATAGTATTTGCGTTGGCAATTCCACATCATTTTTTATTAATGCATTCGGTTCTGCAATTAGTTACCGTTGGCAAGTTAATAACGGTGCCGGCTATACGAACGTGCCCAATGCGTTGCCTTATACTGGATTTAATAATGATACGTTGACTGTTATTAATCCCTCTATTGCGTTAACGAATAATAAATATCGTTGTATTGTTAATGGAGTTTGTGCTCCTCCCGATACTTCGTTAGAAGCAACACTTCAAATTGGGCATACTCCTTCGCTACCCGTTTTTAATTCAGGAAACACAAATGTTTGTCAAAATAGTATCGAAGTATTTACAGTGAATCCAGTGGATGGGTTGAGTGCTTATACATGGAATTTCACAGGGGCCGATGGAATCTTATCTAGTTCTGGTGACACTTCTGCTACCTTAACTTTAGGTGTCGCAGCCACTTCAGGAAACATTACGGTACAAGCTAATAATTTATGCGGAACAGGAGCGATAAATACACAATTCATCACGGTGAATTCTTCCTATTCAATTTTAGATAGCTTACGTATTTGTCCGGGGGATAGCGCATTCATCCATTCCATTTGGCAAACGGTACCTGGAGATTATAGCAATGTATATTCAACCCTAGATGGTTGTGACAGTAGTTACACCACTCGTTTACAATTTAGTCCTGTGTACGACGAACAATTAGTTGTTTCCATCTGCTTGGGTGATAGTTTATTTGTAGAAGGTGCATGGCAGACCTTAGCCGGTTTATATACCGATTCATTAATCAGTGCACAAGGATGCGATAGTATTGTTAATACAACGTTAGATTACTTTGCAGCAGCTTATGATTCCATTGCCACAAACATCTGTTCAGGAGATAGTTTATTTGTTGGAGGCACTTGGCAATTAGCTGCAGGAACTTACTTGGATATATTAACCAGCGCAAATGGATGTGATAGTTTATTGTATACCACTTTAGATTATTATGCCGGAGCATTTGACTCGTTAGATGTTTCGATTTGCCAAGGCGATAGTTTGTTCTTAGCTGGGGCTTGGCAGTATGCCGATGGTGACTTCATCGATTTAGCTACTTCATCTAATGGATGTGATAGTTCCATTTACACCCATCTTATCGTACATCCATTACCGTTAGTAACCTTAACTTTAGATACAACAGTTTGCATCAACTGGTCGTTCATCGATTTATTCGGAGAAAATCCGAGCGGTGGATTTTGGTCTGGCTTAGGTGTGAACGGAAGTCAGTTTGAACCCTCCTCGTTGCCACCAGGAAGTTATGAAGTTACTTATATGTATGTTGATTCAAACTTCTGTTTAGCCAGCGCATCGGATACCATCATCGTTGATCTTTGTACCGGACTACAAGAAATTGATGGAGTTGTTATTTCTATTTATCCTAATCCAGCGAGTGAATACTTAAATGTTCAATTTGCATCGGCGAATGCAACTACTTCATTTAATATCATCGACACCAAAGGACAAAGTTTGAAGAAAGGAACATGGGATCAACAAAATTTAGCGATACCCGTACAGCACTTAGCAAATGGAATTTACTTTATACAAATTATCCATCAAGGAAAAATAAGCACCTCAAAATTTACCGTTCAACATTAAGATAAAAATTGATAATGGGAAAGGCTCTTGAATCTTCAAGGGCCTTTTTTTGTTGAAAGAAATTATCGTCAATAATCAAATCCCGAAGGGATGAAATTATTATAATAGGATAGAATCAGAAAAATTCAAACCCTGAAAGGGTGATATAACATCCTAAAAGTAATTTTATTTTCAGGGTTAAAACATTTTCGATTATTAAAACTATTGTAAAATCATGGCAAAAAAAATCGTTGATTTATAATTTCACCCTTTCAGGGTTCAAGTTATTTAAAGAATTAAAACATTTCTTTTTTTCCCTTCAAACTCCATAATTTTAGCCAAATTCAAAAAAATAGAGTTAATTTAATATGGAGAGGTTCGAAAAGTCAACTTTTACATAAACAATTGTTAATCAATACTTAAATCTAAAGTTTGGCTTGCAAACCCATCTCCCCGTAACCCCAATAAGCTACTACAAGCTCATATAAATCACTATAAATTAATATTATACCTATTGATATTTGCCTACTTTCTATTTAAAAACTACCTTCGCAGCCCTTAAATAATGACTA
>CAIXTT010000030.1 GCA_903922455.1 uncultured Bacteroidota bacterium
AAATCTTCAATAGAAAAATCAGCGCGGTTAAGATGGTTGATTTCAAAAACAATTTCATGTCCAGATTGACGAGCGGCAGCTGCTGCAGCCATGCCCATCTTTCCAGTACCAATCATTGCTATTTTCATAACTCTACTTTAGAAATGCAAAGAAAGCGAAAGTCCGGCACTTGAGGAATAAGGACCCATTTGCATGACAGGATTCACTTTTAAACTGAGGTTATCGTCAACATTGAAAGTAAATAAATGAGCGTCAACGTGAGCATCAATTATATTCAGCACGTAAACTAAGGTCAATCCAATGACTGACAAATCACGGTTGCGTCGATAAAATTCACTCAATGATCTCAAATTATCTTCTGAATAAATATCAGCATAGTCATCGACAGTAGTGGGATCGTTATCGTATCGTTTTAAGAGCGCATTGTCAAACTTTTTAAAATTATCGTGATTGAACTTTATCAAATAACCCATCCCCACAAAAGCTGCATAAATGATGGGAACTTTCCATGTTTTGCGATTATACACTTGACCAGCTCCAGGTAAATAGGTCGACCACAACGTAGCTTTTCTCACCGAATGAACTTTTGGCGAATCAACGAATTGTACAGGAGCTTGCGATTCAATGAGGACGCTGTCGGTGCGAAACGGAATGGTATCGGGTTTCACATCGTCATGTCGAACGAGCGTGGTATCTAAAACGATGTTTTTAACCACGAAATCCTCAGTTGGTGTTTGTGCTTCAGCTAGCCATGAAAAAAGAAGAAACGTTGCCAATAACAAAACCCCTCGAACATAGAATGGGAGGGGGAATGCTAACTTTAAATATGCTTTTGAAGTATTAATCAAAATCTAATAAATCCATCAAACGGTTTAAATCATCATTGCTAAAATAATTGAACGTGATTTGTCCGCTTCCATTGTCTTTATGTTTTATTGCCACTTTTGTCTCAAAACGGTGTTCCAATCGATCTTCTAAGTTCCGCACTTCAATGGCCCAAGAGGCATTTCCTTTTTTATTCTTTCCTTTTTTCTTTGGAGAATTTTGACGGACTAAATCTTCTACTTTTCGAACCGAAAGATCATTTTCAATAATGTCATTGAAAATTTTCAATTGCATTCCAATATCATCAACCCCTAAAATAGCTCTGGCATGTCCCATGGTAATGCGTCCGTCACGAATGGCAAACTGAACTTGAGGTGGAAGTTTTAATAAACGTAAATAGTTAGTCACGGTAGATCTTTCTTTTCCTACACGTTCACCCAATGCTTCCTGTGTTAAGCTACACTCCTCGATGAGACGTTGGTAACTAATCGCAATTTCTAACGCATTTAAGTTTTCACGTTGAATATTTTCCACCAATGCCATCTCCAACATCGATTGATCGTTGGCAGTACGCACATAAGCAGGAACAGCAGTAAGTCCGGCCAAACGAGATGCTTTATAGCGTCTTTCTCCACTGATGATTTGATAGCGATCGTGACTCATTCTACGCACCGTAATGGGCTGAATAATGCCTTGTGTTTGTATGGATTCAGCCAATTCTCTCAGTGCTGACTCATCAAATTCGGTACGAGGTTGAAAAGGATTTGCTTCTATTTGACTCAATGGAATTAGAGAAACTCCACCTGGACTTGGTTTATTTGTTGTGTTATCACTGATTGGTTGTCCAATCACTGCGGACTCTTGATCGGTCGCGTTGTTCCCTTCTAACAAAGCACTAAGTCCTCTCCCTAACGCTGATTTTTTCGTTGACATAATTTATTCTTTTAACAAAAATTAGTTCTCTGATATTTTTAATTTATCCATCACCTTTTCGGTCAGTACTTTTTCTTCTGCCGACATTTTCGTCATGTTATTCTTTTGAAGAATTTCACGAGCAAGGTTAAGATAATTAATGGCACCTTTACTCGCGGCATCATGCATGATGATGCTTTCACCGAAACTTGGAGCTTCTCCTAATTTGGTGTTGCGTTGAATGATGGTATCGAAAACGATATCTTGAAAATGCGTTTTTACTTCTTCTACCACTTGATTACTCAAACGCAGACGCATATCGTACATCGTTAACAGAATTCCTTCTATGGCTAATTCTGGATTTAATCGACTTTGAACAATTTTGATGGTATTCAAAAGTTTTCCTAAACCTTCCAAGGCAAAATACTCACATTGCACAGGAATTATCACCGAATCGGCTCCGGTAAGGGCATTGATCGTTACTAATCCGAGTGAAGGCGAACAATCGATAATGATAAAATCAAAATCGGCTGAAACGATTTCCAACACCTGCTTCATCATTCGCTCGCGGTTCGGCATCTGGATCATTTCGATCTCGGCACCTACTAAGTCAATATGAGAAGGAAGAAGAAAAAGGTGAGGTGTTTTCGTTTCAAGAATTATATCCCTTGGGTTCACATCATTGATGATGCATTCGTAGATCGATGTCTTCACCGTGCGCGGATCGAAGCCAACGCCAGATGTAGCATTTGCTTGTGGATCGGCATCTACCAACAGTGTACGGTATTCAAGGACAGCCAAACTTGCTGCTAGATTTATTGCCGTTGTAGTTTTACCTACGCCGCCTTTCTGATTCGCTATTGCTATTATTTTTGCCATTTAAGTAGGGCTTTCGATGATTTATGTAAACTACTGAATTATATTGTAATATTATTTCCAATCTTCATTAATAAAAGCTCTTTTCCGGCAGCTGCAAACTTACCAAAAGCTTCGTCTTGATCAATCTTAATGTAACCAAAAGTATCGTAATGCATTCCTATAATTTTATCACAATGAATGAAATCACTTGCTATTACGGCATTATCAATACCCATAGTAAAGTTATTTCCGATAGGCAAGAAAGCCACGTCAATTTTCTTGTAATCGCCTATCAATTTCATGTCTAAAGTTAACGCAGTATCTCCAGCATAGTATATGTTCCCTTCTTTTGTTTCTAACAAAAATCCCATCGGATTTCCGCCATAGGAACCATCAGGAAGTGAAGAACTATGCACGGCATTCACACATTTTACCTTTCCAAAATCAAACATCCAGTGTCCGCCAATATTCATGGGATGTGATTTTTCAACACCTTGACTACTAAGCCAATTAACGATCTCCCAATTGCTAATGATGGTGGCACCGCTTTGCTTTGCGATTGAAACTGCGTCCGCAATATGGTCTTGGTGTCCATGTGAAATTAAGATATAATCGGGCATTAACTTCTTAATATCGATGGAAGAAGCCAATTCATTGGGAGTAATAAATGGATCAAATAGAAGAACAGAATTATCTACCTCAACGGTAAAGCAAGAATGTCCTAAATAAGTGATAATCATATTAAACAATAAATTTTTTGAGTGGTTTTAAAGCCAGTTTATGGCATTCAGGCAAAGATAAGTTTCTGCCTCGGCCTTTGCTATTAAAAGTAGGTGTTGTTCCTCAAAGGAATGAGTAGAGAAGAGTTAATTTATTAACATCGTGAGGAGCGGGCTTTTCGTTCTAAAAAATTACTTACTGAATCTGGAATTACGCTCCGGATAAAAAATAGCTTCTAGCTGCTGGCTTCTAGCTTCTGTGATTTTTTTTCTGTGATGCTTATCTATACAGTAAAAAAGTTCCGCGGTCAACTTCTTCCAGAAAACGACCATTATCGTAGCCAGAGTATTTCAATACATAAGTGTAAACTCCAACTTGCGCATCCTGATTATTATAGGTGCCATCCCAACCAATATCTGGATTTTGAGAGCTAAAAATCAATTGTCCAAAGCGAGTATAAATATCGAATCGAACTTGAAAATCAGTACAGTTTGCTTTGTAATTATAAGTCTCGTTTTTAGTATCCCGATTTGGAGTAAAAGCATTGGGTAAATACACTAAGCAATTACAAATATTAAAAGTAAGTTCGATGGTGTCTGCCGAAACACCACATTGATTGATTGCTGTTGCGTAGTACTTTCCTGTAATTCGAGGTTGAAACAAGGAGTCTGTAGACCCATCTTGCCAAGAATAAGTTGCTCCATAATTATAAGCACTTAACACCAAGGGTTGACCTGCACAAAGGATAGAATCTTCACCAAAACTAACATTCGGTTTATCTTGTTGATCGAGAATAATAGTATCAGAAGCAGTACAATTGTTGATAGATACGATAACAGAATATACACCTGGATCTTCAGCGAATATAAATTGGTCGACAGTGCCATCTTGCCATAAATAAGTAGCTGCCGGATTGGTAGCATCCAAAAAGATAGGGAACCCTTTACATAATGTGGTATCAGGCCCAAATGCAACAAAAGGAGCAGGCGAAAAGATGACATCCACAGCATCTGTTGTTGAACAATTGTTTTGAGTTACCGTTACTGAATAATTTCCAGAAGTAGTTACCGATAAAGTTTGGTTAGAGGCACCATTTTGCCAGCTATAAGTAGCTCCAGTATTTCCAGCATCTAAAACAACAGTATCACTGTCGCAAGCATTAATAATGAGACCTAAATCGACCACTGGAGAATCATTAAAAATTCCGTCTACAGTATCTTCGCCTATACATCCTAATTTATCAATTCTTACCCAAAAAGTATTGGTGGTATCTGCGTCAAAAGTTAAAGTTGAAGTATTGTTTTGCCATAATATATTTTGTCCAGGAAATGAACCAGGATTCAAAGTAACAATGGTTCCCAAACAAGCTGTAAAATCACTGCCCAAATCTGGATCCGGTGTCTCGATGATTTGAATAGTATATCGAACTGTATCTCTTAATAATCCTTGCCAAACAACAGCGGTCACTAAATAACTTCCACCTGAATTAAAAGTATGCTGAGGGTTTATTTGAGTGCTCACATTAAAAATTCCTGAAGCCAGATCACCAAAATCCCAACGTACAGAATCGGGCGCAGGGAAGACAGTTGTAAATTGAGTAGGAGCTCTTGAACAAGTATCCGCATAGGTATAATCAGCAACAATGAAGAAACTTTGTAAGAAATTTGGTAAGCCATATTGTCCCAATTTTCCTCCTAAGAACAAGGTGTTTGGAGCAAATCCAGCAGCAGCGCCAAGCAATAAGGGCTGATCTATTGATGCCAAGGAAGTTGATTGAAATTGGCAAACATAAATTTTCCCATCAATGCCAAGTTGCAATCCACCAATGAAACCTGGAACCGTTCCAATAGATTGACCTGAAGCAATGATAGCCGCATTACTTCCCGCATTTAAATCATACTGAAAAATTTGACCTGGATTACTCGTAGTTCCTACATAAACAAATCGACTATCCGAAGAAAATTCGACGCCATAAATTTGTGTGGTGAAAGTGATATTAATAGGATTTGATATTTGACCAGTTATATTATTGAAATCGAAAATCTCACATATTTTTAGTCCACGAATAGCACAAGCCAATTTCTGCGCATTTGAACTGGCTTTTAAGTAACCATGTGAATTGGTGAAATTACCTCCATGAACTACTCCCACAGTGGAAGTAATGGGTGTCGAAGAAACGCCGCTTGGAGTGATTTCAAAAGCTAAAAAATCGCCGTTATTCCATCCGTGTACAATGACAAAAGCATCAATACCATTTGCATGACGTACGGCGGTTAACTTTTCGGTGACAGGAGTTGCTAACGTGACATTTTTCACGGTAACATCACCGTTTCCACCATTCAAACTCATATCCACTTCACTGTAACAGAGTCCGCGCGGACCACCATTCGTATCAACAGTAAAAATATAATAAGTGCCAGGAGTAGCGGGCTTAGGAACAATAATCGCAGTTTGTGTAGCGGCGCCATCCCCATTCAATCCAGTACCGGAAGGCATGGGAGTATGCGTTTTATCCCAGACCATATTTCCATTTGTGTAAAATTGAAGAACGCCATTTACATCTGAAATAGTGGCACATCCTTCAAAAGCACTCATTGCGCCATTGGTTATTGCGGTAGGCGGGACGGTATTAAAATCCAAGCCCGCTTGGTTTCCAAAATACCAATACCTTCCTTCTAAAGTTTGTGCAAAACTTGAGGAATGGCTGATCGTGATAAGAAATAGTAGAAGAAGGCTATGAATCCGTTTCATGGATGTACAAAAATGCTAAAAAGTACTCATCTAAAAAAGTAAAAATCCGTCTGTTGCAGTTAGTATCGGGTAAATCTTCTGATTTAGCGGTTCAAATCGTTTCCCTTTTCTACTTTTGAAGCTCAAAATATTTAATAAACATGCAAAAAGTTAAGCAACTACTCGTCCTCTTGGTGATGGGTTTTCTTCCATTTCTTGGCTATTCTCAAACAGAAATAGCCGCTAACATTCCATATGATACAATAGCTGGGGATCCGTTGAAAGCCAGAATATATACTTTGGAAAACGGATTAAAAGTTTATTTGTCGGTTTATAAAGATGAGCCTAGATTTCAATCGATGATCGGCGTAAAATCTGGATCAAAGCAAGACCCGTCTGACCACACCGGATTAGCTCATTACCTAGAACATTTACTTTTTAAAGGAACAGATGTTTATGGAACGAATGATTATGCTAAAGAAAAGCTTCTTTTAGATACCATCGTGAGTCTTTATGAACAGTATGGTGCACTTAAAGATTCAACGTTGCGAAAACGGATGTATCATAAAATTGATTCTATTTCAGGAGAGGCAGCCAAATTTGCTATTCCCAATGAGTTTGATAAAATGATGGAAGGGCTGGGTGTAACTCAAGTAAATGCATACACCTCAAATGAGCAAACGGTTTATATCAATAATGTTCCGAGCAATCAGCTTGAAAATTTCCTGACAGTAGAGGCTGAACGTTTTCGGAAATTAGTGATGCGTCTATTTCATACTGAGCTAGAAGCGGTATATGAAGAAAAGAACATTTCACTTGACAGAGATAACTCCAAGGTGTATGAATCATTATATGCTTCATTATTTGAGAACCATCAATACGGAACTCAAACAACGATTGGAACCATTGATCATTTGAAAAGTCCATCATTAGTATCCATTCAAAAATATTTTGATACGTACTACACTCCGAATAATATGGTCTTGGCACTAAGTGGCGATTTTGATCCAGATGAAGCCATTCGAATTATTAGTGAGAAATTTGGTAAAATGATGCCAAAGGATATTCCACCATTTAGTGTTGCTAACGAAAAATTTATAAAAATGCCTGTTGTAAAGGAAGTGTGGGGACCAGATGCAGAGAGTATGATGATGGGATTTCGATTCAAAGGTGCAAATTCACCAGATGCTGATTTATTAACTGTGGTAGATTATATTTTGTCGAATGGACAAGCCGGACTTCTTGACATTAATTTGAATACAAAACAAAAAGTACTTAGTGCAGGATCTTCCACTGATATCATGAAAGATTACAGTGTACATATGTTTTCGGGTCGACCAAGAGAAGGTCAAACGTTAGAGCAAGTTCGTGATCTTTTACTCGGACAAATCATGGAAATGAAGATGGGAAATTTTCCCGATTGGATGATCACAGCTGTAATTAATAATTTAAAGTTAGAGCAAGAAAAAGCATATGAAAGTAATTTCAGTCGTGCTTCTGCCATGTTAAATGCTGAGTTGGATGGAGTTCCTTATAAAGATGTGGTGAATCGATTAGATCGTTTATCAAAAATCAATAAAGAACAAGTCATTCAATTTGTTCGTGATTGGTATGGCGATAATTATGTTATCGTGTTCAAGAGAAGTGGGGTAGATGAGAATTCGGTTAAAGTTGAAAAACCTTCTATCACACCAGTTGTCATGAACAGAGATATGCAATCGCTGTTTTTAAAGACAATCATGGAGAATAAAGTGAAACCCATCGCTCCTGTTTTTATTGATTATGCAACCTCCATTCAAACCAATAAATTGAAAAGTTCAATACCAGTATACTCCGTAAAAAATACAGAGAATAATTTATTTTCGATGAGTTATACAGTAGAAATAGGCAATGCAAATGATAAGCGTTGGCCATTCATTATGCAGTATGTGGATTATTTAGGAAACGATAAATTCACTGCCTCTCAACTTCAAGAAGAATTCTACAAATTAGGTTGTTCTTATTCTGCATTTGCTAGTGAAGATGAAATCAATATTAGCTTAGATGGTATTAGCAGCAATTTCACAGCAGCTTTACTTTTATTAGAGAGCTTGTTAGCAGGTCCGGTTGCGGACGAGAAAGCATTGAAAAATTTAGTGGATGATATTCTCAAAAAAAGGGAGAACGCCAAATTAAATAAGAATGAAATATTGTCGCGCGTTTCTTCATACGCTCGTTTTGGTCCCGAATCGGCCGCTACTTATTTGATGAGTGAAGAAGAATTAAAGCAAATCACGGGAAAGGATTTAGCGGTTATGCTACGTAACCTCACAGGTTATATGCATCGTATCGATTATTATGGAACTTTAGAAACGCCAAAGTTGATTGAGCTGCTCAATAAATTTCACAAAACTCCACGCGGATTCCAAGCGGTTACAAAAGGAAAAGTATTTACTGAAGAGGCGACTGATGATGGAAAAGTATTTTTCGTGAATTATGAAATGAAGCAAGCTGAAGTACAATTCTTATCAAAAGGTGGAGCCTACGACAAAAATATTCAACCGATGGTGCAAATGTATAGCCGCTATTTTGGTGGAAGCATGTCGTCGCCTGTATTTCAAACGATGAGAGAAAGTAAAGCATTAGCTTATTCGGTAAGTTCAAGATATGTTTCACCAAGCCGCCTAGATCGTTCTTATTTAAACATGGCCTATATTGGTACGCAAGCCGATAAATTGCCAGAAGCACTTGATGGCATGATGGAATTATTGCAAGTGATGCCCGTTTCGGAAAAATCCTATACTCAAGCAAAAGAAGGCGTTTTACAAGGTATTGCCAGCGATCGAACTACCAAGATGGAAATCATCAGGTCCTTCCACGGATTAAAGAAATTAGGAATCAATTATGATTTGAGAAAGGAGACCTATGAAAAAATTTCTTCTATGTCCATAAAAGATGTGGAAGCATTTCATCAAAAGTATATCAAAGGAAAAAAATACAGAATCGCAGTAATCGGTTCAAAAGAGAAAATTAATTTTAAAGACTTGGAAAAATTCGGTCCGGTGAAGGAGTTGGATTTGAAACAGGTGTTTGGGTACTAGAAAGAAAAATTAAATATTGATAATGGTTTAAAAAGGGTAGGGTAAACTTATCATTTTTAAACCATTATTTTTTTAAACCATTTGTCCCAACAGTTAGCTTTAATATCTCAAGAACATTGGGTTCAGCGATAGTGGTAGATATTTATACCATCTCACGTTGGTTCTAAAATTCGACTAGTTCTCCTATTTGTCAAATGGTGATAAGCTAGTGATTGTTCAATATTCAATTAAAAACACAATTGATTCACTGATAATTTCTTTTTAGGATCTAAAAGTGAAATGATTTCAATTCTGGTTGGATTGGCAATTACTTTTAGAAAAGATTCCGCTTTGCTTGGTTTTTATGAAGGTGTAGCCATGTTACAAAGAAAACATGGAACCACTGATATATTGGTAACTTTTGCAACTAAAAAAAATGAAAAGTATCAGTTTTGTTAATTATGGCTGTGCCTTTTTATCTTCTTTAGCTTTATTTTTAAAGTATCTCTTAAATAAAATATTGCTCTGCATAGCCTTTAAGTTTTCATTTAAGAGTTGAGTACTTAAATTCAAATTCGCAAAAATTGCTTTCATATCCAATGCCATCGCAGTATCGCGTGCTAAAACGCCTAACGGTCCTGGGGTGATGTTTAAGTCTTCCATAAACTCATGCATGTGATGTAATGCGAGTTTTGCGGTATCCGTTGCTGCCTTTAAATTTTCCACGGTCATTTCAAAGTTTTTTGCAACTGAATCGTCGGCAAGAATCTTACCAGCCATCCCTTGTCCTTTTTTAATCTCATCTATTAATGCTTCTGCATCTTTGGTCATGTTCACAGCGGAATGTGATGCATTTTCAATGCTCAGCAAGGTCCGACGAAAATTCACATAAGGTGTAGAATCCGATAATAAATCCCAAAGGGGCTTGCTTTCTGTGATACGTTTGGTGATGGTTTTTAAATCGTGGGTGATGTCTAATACGTTGTTATTCGTTGTATTTAATGTGCGCATCATTTCATCGGTTGCAACAGAACCCTGACTTGAAATCGTATCATTCTCAACTACAAAAGGAGAGTTAGCATCTAAAGTGGAAACATTGATCAACTTATTTCCCATCAACCCATCAGAACCAATTTCAGCAATTGACTTTTTACGAATGTAGCGCATCGCATCTTCACGAATGACCATCTCCACCAATACAGCTGTATCACTTTCAATAGTTACTTCATTAATGGTACCGATGGTAATACCCGCAAATCGAACGTTATTGCCCGCTATTAATCCATTCACATTATTAAATCGAACGTATATTGATAACGTTTTATTGAAGATATTTTGCTTAGTACCGATGAGGTATAAAGAAACAATTAGAAGAATTGTTCCCGTCAACACAAAGATTCCAAGTTTGACTTTATTTGCAGCTTTTTCCATTTTTATTCAAAGAAAGGTTTGATTTGAGGGTCTGTTGAGTTGTTCAATTCATCATAAGTACCTTCGGTAAATTTAATCCCATTCACTAAAATCATGACACGATTAGAAACGATTTTAGCACAGGCCATATCGTGCGTAATGATGATAGAAGAGGTGTTGTACTTATGTTGAATGTCGACAATTAAATTACTGATTTCTCTACTGGTGATGGGATCTAATCCGGTGGTAGGCTCGTCGTAAAGAATAATATCGGGTTTGAGAATTAATGTCCTCGCTAAACCAATTCGCTTTCTCATACCACCCGAAAGTTCAGAAGGCATTAAATCAATTGCATCTTTTAGACCTACGTTGTCCAACGCTTCTAATACTAATTCATCCACCTCTTCACGCGTTTTACTGATCCAATGTCGTCGGAGCGGAAATTCTAAATTTTCACGAACTGTCATTGAATCATAGAGCGCTGAACTTTGGAAAAGGAATCCGATTTTCACTCTAATATGATCCAATTCATCGCGATCTAAGGTCGGAATATTTTTTCCAAATACTTCAACAATTCCTTTGTCGGGAGTTAATAATCCCACCATGCATTTAATCAAAACGGATTTGCCGGAGCCCGACTTACCAAGAACAACTAAGTTCTCACCCTTTTTTAGATTTAAGTTAAATCCACGTAAAACGTGATTCGAGCCAAAAGATTTATATAAATCTTTTATCTCAACCACAGATTCTGCTTTTGGATCGACTGGTTTTGGGGGTTGATGAATCACGCTTGTTTGCATATTACGTGAGTCCCATTATTTCTGCGATTTGCACCGCAATTAAATCCAAAATAAATACCACTAATGATGAAACAACTACTGCCGAGTTAGCAGCTATTCCAACCCCTTCAGTTCCTTTCATGGAATTGTAGCCCTTATAACAACCAATGATGCCAATTGCAAATCCGAAGAAATACGTTTTAATCAATGCAGGAAGCACATCTCCAAAAACCAAAGAATTAAAAACCTGGCTGAAGAATAAATCGATACTCACCACATCTTTAATATTCACACCGATATAGGCTGCATAAAGAGAAATTAAGTCGGCGATGATAACGAGAATAGGAACCATTAATGTACAAGCTGCAACACGCGTTACCACTAAATATTTAAATGGATTGGTTCCACTCACTTCCATAGCGTCAATTTGCTCCGTCACTTTCATGGAACCCAATTCTGCACCGATGCTCGACCCAATCTTACCAGCACAAATAAGTGCAGTAATCACGGGACCAATTTCACGAATAACCGACAAAGCAACCATAGCAGGCAAATACGATTCGGCGCCAAACTCTTCCAAAGTAGGTCGACTTTGTACCGTAAGTACCAATCCCATGATAAATGCAGTAACACCAACTAAAGGCAAGGTCTTGTAGCCGATAATGAAACATTGGCGACTAAATTCTGTCCATTCGTATCGGGGCTTAAAACCTTCTTTAAAAAAACGAATAGTAAAATCTGAAATACCACCCACCTCTAGCAAAACATTTTTTAAGGCTTGAACGGATTTTTTTGGCATAATAGGGTAGACGGCTTTGGGCAAAGGTAATTGAATGTAATCAATCATTTTTTGAAAATACGAGATGAAAATCAAGATTCATTCATCCATTTTCAATATTCAATATTGCTCTTCAAATAGGAGATAACCTGTTAATTTATTG
>CAIXTT010000031.1 GCA_903922455.1 uncultured Bacteroidota bacterium
CGTAGTTAGTGTACCACTTAATACGGGTAAGAAAACTTCACCTGCTGCTAGCTTAGCCGCTTCTTTAATATTTCGTTTTCCGTTGTCATATATACGATGTGTATTTTCAATAACAACAATCGCATCATCTACCACAATTCCCAATGCTAACAAGAATGCAAAAAGTACAATCATGTTCATCGTAAATCCAATGACAGGCATGAAGAGGAATGCTAAAAACATCGACAAAGGAACGCTAGCTGCCACGAAGAATGCATTGGTTGTTCCCATGAAAAACATCAAGATAAGTAATACTAGAATAAAACCGATGATGATGGTATTAATCAAATCATGCAATGTAGTACGAGTCGAATCACTTTGATCACCCGTTAATGTTACGGTTAAGTTAGTCGGTAAATCTTTTTCTTGCATTTCAGCCACGATAACTTTCATCTTATCCGTTGCTTCAATCAAATTATATCCTGTTCGTTTTACAACATTCAACGTGATTACATTTTTCCCATCTAGACGAGCAAAACTTTCTTGTTCTTTGTACGTGTCTTTTACTTCTGCAATATCTTTTAAATAAACAGCAGCACCCGATGCACCGCTGATAATAATATTGCTAATCTGACTCACATCTTTAAATTCACCTTTCACGCCGATGGTGCGACGCATCCCATCGGTAGAAACTGTTCCGCCAGAAATCGACATGTTCTCAAATGATACAGCACGTTCAATATCACCTAAAGCAATTTGAGCAGCTTGCATTTTGTACATGTCCACGTTTATTTGAATTTCACGATCGAGTGCACCTACCATTTCAACGCGACTTATTTCTTTCAGACTTTCAATCTTGTCTTTGATGTCATCCGCATATTGTTTCAATTTGTTTAATTCCATATCACCCGATAGGTTAATAAATAAAATTGGAATTTCACTAAAATTAATTTCGGTTATAGCTGGTTCTTGTTTTAAATCATTGGGTAAATCAGTGCGAGCTTTGTCAACAGCGTCTTTTACTCTTTGTTTAGCATCCGACACTTTCACATCGGTGTTAAATTCTACCATGATGCTTGTAAAATCTTGAACCGAGTTACTCGTGATCTTTTTTACACCTGTAGCAGATTTTACTTGTTTCTCAATAGGCTTTGCAATTAAGTTTTCCATGTCTCCAGGAGAGGTTCCGGGATGTACAACCGTCACAAATATTTGTGGTAGACTGATGTCAGGAAAGTTCTCTTTCGGTAAGCCATTATAAGCCATAATTCCTGCCAACGTGATGATGATGGTAAGAATGAATATGCTCGTTTTATTGTCTATCGCCCAAGAGCTGGGTTTAAATTCTTTGAATACATCCTTCATAGGGAGTGGTTTTTTGAAAAAGTAATGATGAGAATATAGCTTATAAATTAATTTTTTGACCGTCCACTAAATCTTGGTAGCCGCTTGTGATGACTTTGTCGCCCGCTTTTAATCCTTCTAATACTTCAAGTTTTCCAGCGTAATTCAATCCGGGTTTCACCATTTGTTTTTTGGCAATACCGTTTTCAGCAAGGAAGAGATAACTTCCTTCTGGTGTGTTTTGCACAATCGCTAATGGAAGAGTGAAGGCATTCGGCGAAGAATAGTCAGCAATTCGAACAATAGCCACTTGATTGGGGTAAAGTGATGCGGTATTGCTACTGATGTTCACTTCAACCCGGAAAGTGCGGTTGATGGGATCAATTACTTTTCCTGCATATGAGATACTCGCTTTCACACTTGATTTTAAATCGGGGAAATAGACTTCAACAAAATCTCCTTTTTTCACTTTGGAGATGTAAGCTTCTGCTACGTCTGCCTGAATTTTTAATTTGGAGAAATTCACCACACGCAATCCAGGTAGTCCGGGCGCGAAAGCTTGTCCTACCTTTAAATCCATCGCATCTACTGTACCATTAATTGGAGACTTAATTCGTAACATTTCTAATTGTTGTCGAACGGTAGCCATTTTGCGATCGATCGACTCCAAGCCGTTCTTCGCTTGTAAAAACTGTATTTCAGTTCCAATATTTTGATCCCACAAAGCTTTTTGTTTTAGATAAAGGGTGTTGGTAAAGTCACGTGTACTTTCCAATTCGGCTAGTGTTTTCTTGTACACCGAATTTTCTAATTCGGCTAATACAGTTCCTGGATAAACTTTATCGCCTACTTTAACGAAAATGCGAGAAAGCGTTCCTGGAGTTTCTGGACTCACCATTACGTTTTCATCACCTTCTACTTTCGCTTGTACTTCTATCAAATGACGGAAAGGAGCTGATTCCACTGAAGTGATAGCCACATCACGCCCTGCCACTTTTTTTTGATCGCCACTTTTGTTAATCTCTGCTTCGAGTGTTGCAATTTTGTCTTTAATTTCACTTTGCTGTTTTTTGAGATCTTCAAGTTCAGCTTTTTTATCAGGTGATCCACAAGATGAGAATGCGAATGCAATTCCTATTGGAAGTATATAAAGAAGATTTTTCATAACCTTTTAATTGATTTGTTTTATTAGTAGTTTAAATTTCCGCTTGCCTTATCAAGATCAATACGAGCGATGATGGTTTCATAAAGAGTATTTAAATAATTAGCATCTGCTTCACGTAATGAACTTTCTGCATCAACGACTTCTAAGCTCGACCCAATCCCATTGTCGTATTTCACTTTGGAAACACGTGCAATTTCAGTGGCTAGTTCTCGATTCTTTTTTACAATAGTCAGACTAGCTGTGTTATTTAAATAATTTGTTTTAGCGGATTCCATTTCTAATTCAAAACCGTTTTTCATTAAGATAATTGAATTTTCCACTTTCTTTAAATTTAATTTGGCTTGAGAAACGCGAGCGCTTTTTTGCATTCCATCCCACAACGGAACCGAAAGTTTTGCGCCAATAATGGAAGCAGGAAACCATTTAAGATCGCTATCTGAAAAGTCAAACTCGTTGCGTGAATTATTAAAACTAAAAGCGCCGAATGCTACTAAGCTTGGTACATACGTCATTTTATATCGCTTCACATCTAACTCTTGCAAACGTTTTGTTACATCCATCACTTGATACTCTGGACGATTTGCCAAATTCACTGTCTCAGGAACAGATACTTCTTGTATGGTTGCTGCCTCTAACTTATCGCTTAGCACAAGAGGTTGAGCAGATGGATAACTCATTTGAAATTTAAGAAGGGCATAGCTAATGGTTTGATACCTTTTCACCTTTTCTTTTTCAACCAAAAGATTATTGTAGGTTAATTCCATTCGATCAACGTCCAATTTTTCTACAAAACCATTTTGATTTAAAACTTTAATTTCACTCAACATTTTTTCAACACGATTTAAATTCGCGTCTATAATTTCCATTCGAGCATTTGAAACAAGCGCACCGTAATACGCTTTACTAACATTCACAGCCGCTTCGGTTTTGGTTTGCTTCGTTTGCTTTCTGCTTAAATCTTGATAGGTTTTAGTAGCTTGTAAGCCTACTAAATAAGATCCATCAAATAATAATTGAGAAATGTTTACTCCTGCCGACGCACTGAATTTTTGTCCAAATTGAACAGGAGCATAAGTGCCTGGTTCGCCTCCAAAGAATTCTCCAGGAACAAAGCTTACTGGAATGTCGAGGAAATAATTGAAATCAGCATATCCTTCAATTTGAGGAGTTCCTAAACCAACAATTTCATTCACTTTTTTTCGGGCAATATCTTCATCGAGTTGTGCATTTAGTACTGAAGTGTGATTCTTCAATGCATAGTCAATGGCCTGTTGCAGGCTAAAGGTATTTTCCTGGGCTTGTAAATTTCCAGCAAGGGAAAATAGAAGCCATAAACTCAGGATTTTTATCATAGGGTAATGGGTTGCAAATTATTTTTAAATATGGTCGATAATATTAGGTTGAATTGACGATTGGATAGTAAGCACATTTTAACAAAATGAAATATTATTCATCCTCATGCAATTGTTTATATTTGTTAAGTAGTTTATGTCCTTTTAACGTACAAATGCCGTGTAGGAAATGATCCAATAATTGTATTTGTACCTCTTGCAAATTGTATTTGTTTGGAGGGAAATATTGTGGACTCATAGCCATTTCAATTTCTTCAATTCGCAGACGTGCTAAAATTTTTAAACTAAAATCCGTTCTATACAATTCTTCTTTCCTTCCTTTTTCAAGGTTGTTTACCACTTGTTCTAAAATTACATCTTCCTTAAATTTAGTAAAGTACTTCCAAGCTTCAGGATGATAGCGTTGCATGTCAAAAAATAAATTGGGATTCATTTGTGAAAAGAAAGCATTCATATAATTCATGATTAGAAAAATTTCATTAATGGCATTTTCTGATTTACTTTCAAATTCTTTGCACTGATGATCATGTGCTTGAATCATGCGATTTACTACTTCCTGCACTAACTTGTTTTTATCTATATAATGTAGATAAATGGTTTTTTTTGACATGCCCAAATGACGAGCAATTTCGTCCATGGTCACGTTTTTTATTCCAAACCTTGAAAACAATTCTTCGGCGCCCGCTAATATTCTGATCTCTGTTTCCATTTTTAATTTGATGGCACAAAACTATGGAAACTTTAGATACGATGAAAGTTTCTAGTGTTAAATAATTAATACGAGAATTGATCAATTAAGTGCAAGTCATTGATAACAAATTCATTAAAAATAATAAGAAGCACTTAAATTGAAAACTAAATGAAATAAAATTGATGAAACGTCAAAAATTAACGAGCAGCCGACCTTTCTTCAGACTGAATGGAAGGTGGATTAGATTCAGGATTTTCGGTGGGTGGTACAGGTGTTTCTTCTGAAGTTTCTACTGCGTTCACGATCTCATTGATCGGTTTGTTGACTTCATCTTTGATAACATTGGTATGTTTTTCAATTTCATACATGCCTTTGTTAATCTCCGACTGTACACCACTCATCGCATCTTTTACTTCTCTAATTCCTTTTCCAAGTCCGCGAGCTAAGCTGGGAATGTTCTTAGATCCAAAAAACATCAATACAAACAACAAGATGAGAATCAACTCGCCACCGCCAAGACTTTCTAAAAAGAGTATAATCCCTATTTGCATGAGGCAAAAATACGGAATCCAATTTCATCATCTGTTTTTTTAGAGGATTTTTCTTGATATTGGACATTATGAAGAAAGATTAATTCCGTTTTCCTCATGTCAAGACTTTACCTACTTAACTAATTCATCAATTTTTTTTCCATTCATTGAATAGGGTAGCGGAATATTTAAAAGAAAAGAGAGAGTAGGTGCAATGTCGGTGATATTTACTTCTTGGTAAGTGCTTCCTTTTGGAATATTCCATCCAAACCAATGCAATGGAACGTGGGCATCATAGGAATAGGGTGAGCCATGATTCGTCCCCTGAGACCGATTGACTCCTGCAATGGGTTCCGTCCATCCGGGCAGATAAAGGAGATAAACATCACCACCTCGACCATGATAATGTCCGTTCTGTATTCTGCTTTTTAACATATCCGAATAAACATTCGATTCCATCTCACAAGAAGTTAAAGTTTCAACTAAACCAGCAATAGTCTTCTTTAAATATTTTCCTAGTTCAAAACTCATTTCGCAAAGAGATAGTTTGTCTTTTGTAATTAACTCCTCATCTAAATAAACTTGTTCTTTAATTCGGCAACGAAAGTATTCCGCTTTACCATATTTCATTTTTAAAAAATAGCGAGCCGTGTCTTGTATATTTCGAGTACTGATGATACCTGTGTTTAACTTTAAATCTTTAGAACGAATCGGATTGGTGGGTGCTCCGTGATCAGCAGTGAGGAAAAATAAATATTTTTCTTTTCCAACACGATTATCTAAAAATAGTAGTAAATCGGAAAGATCACGATCTAATCGAATGTAAGCATCTTCCATTTCTACCGATTCAATTCCAAATTGATGCCCTATATGATCGACTGCAGAAAAACTAATAGCAAGAAAATCTGTGATACTATCGTCGCCTAATTTCTCTCCTAAAATAGCAGCTAATGCAACATCTTTAGTCATCGTATTTCCAAACGGAATATCGGTGATGATATCATAACGTGTTCCACGAAGAGTAGGTAAATCATGTGGGAAGATGGGTTTTGCCTCTCCAGTAAATGGGGCTTCGTAAGGATTATCGTCAGGATCAGATTCAGTATATTCTTTTATTGGAAAAACAGTTTTCCAAGGTTTACTCAAATATTCATCCGCCCAGCTTCTATCATTAAATTCAATTAGCCAAGTTGGTAAATCGCTGCGATACCAAGAGCTGGTTATAAATTTTCCAGTAAGCCCATCAAACCAATACGCTTGTCCACTACGACCGCCGGGCAAGATGGCTCCTCTGTTTTTTAAGGATACAGAGATCACTTTGGCTCTCATTTGAGTAGCTAAACGCAATTGATCGGTAATGGTAGTCGTTAGTAAACGTGAAGGTGAACAATTTCCTTCCGATGAAGTAGTTCCAATA
>CAIXTT010000032.1 GCA_903922455.1 uncultured Bacteroidota bacterium
GTCATCGAGCGCGATTTAGATAAATTGATGACCCGTACCGCCTCTCGTCCCATCCCCGAAGGTCGCATGTCGGCTCAGGAAGGATTAATTGCCGCTACGGTTTTTGGACTCATAGGCGTGTTTACATTAACCTATTATTTGAATGTGACTTGTGGTGTTTTAGGGTTGTTGTCGATCGTCCTTTACACATTGGCTTATACTCCTCTAAAGCGTCGTACCCCCTTTGCGGTTTTTGTGGGTGCCATTCCAGGTGCTATTCCTCCTCTTCTCGGATGGGTAGCTGCAACTGGCGAATTCGGTATTGGAGCATGGTTATTATTTAGCATTCAGTTTTTATGGCAGTTTCCGCATTTTTGGGCAATAGCATGGGTGCTCGATGATGATTACAAGAAAGCAGGATTTAAGATGCTGCCCAGCGGAAAGCGTGATCGTGACTCGGCTCGACAAGCTTTATTGTATACCATTTCATTGCTTCCTCTATCTGTAATGCCTTATATTTTTGGAATAACGTCTTGGTTGGCTGTAGTGTTAATGGCTGCGGTGAGTATCTACTTTTTATTTCTTGCTTATCGATTGTACGATCGTTGCGATGTACTATCAGCGAGAAAACTAATGTTCGGTTCATTTGTTTATTTACCCATCGTGCAAATCGCATTGGTGATTGATAAAGTTTGATAATTATGGAAATGGTAATTAAAAATCAGCCTCAAGAGAAACCAAAAATAGCAACCGAAAAAGTGTTGCTAGCAATTGGGATAGGCAGTATAGTGATGCTCTTCGCGGGATTAACTTCTGGGTACATCGTTCGACAAGCTGAAGGGAATTGGAGATTCTTTGAGCTGCCTTCCGTATTTTACGTTTCTTCCATCATCATTCTTCTAAGCAGTTTCACCATGCAGATGGCAATTCGGGCGGTGAAAAAGGATGATCTTTCTCAGGTCAAAACATTTCTCCTTTTTACATTGGGATTGGGATTGGCATTTGTGTTTTCTCAGTTCTTAGGATGGAATGAATTGGTTAAAAATGATGTTTACTTCGCGGATAAGTTAACTCCTTCGGGTTCATTTTTCTATGTAATTACCGGATTGCACCTTGCTCACCTTGCTTTTGGCTTGTTAGGATTAATCATTACAGGTTCAAAATCAATTCGTGAACGTTACAGTTCTAAAAATTATCTAGGAATTTCACTTTGTGCTATTTATTGGCACTTTCTCGGAGGCCTTTGGATATATTTATTTGTATTTTTGGCCATCTATAGATAATCAAACAATCTTAATTCTGATTTAAAGTATGGCTGCAGAAGCTACAGTGAAACAAGAAGCTCAATCCGCTAGTATGTGGAAGGGTGGTAAATCTCCGTTCAATGTGAGTTGGGGAAAAATGATGATGTGGTTTTTCCTTGTATCCGATGCATTTACATTCTCCACTTTAATCCTTGCTTATGGTACTATGCGTCATCGCTTTGCCGAAGTATGGCCAAAGGCAAATGATGTGTTTACGCATTTCCCATTCTATGATGGACATATTCCATTAGCGTACGTAGCCTTAATGACGTTTATCCTTATCATGAGTTCGGTGACGATGGTGTTGGCAGTGGATGCAGGTCATCGCCGTGATAACAATGGCGTTGCTTTGTGGATGATACTAACTATTGTAGGTGGATTCATGTTCTTAGGTTCTCAAGCTTGGGAGTGGTATCACTTCATTCATGGTACACCAGCAGGTGCTTATGTAATGCCGAATGGAGATGTATATAAAGTAGCTGAGAATGCTTACCATTTACACCATTTAAATCCACCGAATGATGCCTTGGTTTCTCCGTTACATCAAGTAGTAAGTGACAAAGCCGTTATCGCCGATATTAAATCTAAAGCAGAACATATTCATGGAGCCAACCTTACTCGTAATGAGTACGGACATCCGCTCTTCGCCGATTTCTTCTTCTTCATTACTGGTTTCCATGGATTTCACGTATTCTCGGGAGTGATCATTAATATTATCATCTTCTTAAATGTTATTGCTGGCGTATACAAACGCAGAGGACATTATGAACACATTGAAAAAACCGGTCTCTATTGGCATTTCGTAGATTTAGTATGGGTATTCGTCTTTACATTCTTCTATCTAGTATAATTATTAGCGTCAAATAAGCATTATGGCCGATCACAAAAATGAAACGCACGGATATTACACGGGCGACATACACAACCAATTCGTTGTTGAACATCATGATCCGAAGAGTAAGAAAGTAATTTGGAAAACATTCTGGATTCTACTTTTGATTACGATCTTTGAAGTAGGTATTGCGTTTGCACCTATTGCACATGATGTTTTAGTTGCAATATTTATAATACTTACTATTGTGAAAGCGTATTTCATTATCGCTTTCTTTATGCATCTTAAGCACGAGGAAAAAAGTTTTGGATACACCATCATAGTGCCATTCATCCTAATTGTATATTTTATCGGTATGTTAATTACTGAAGGGAATTATATTAGTATGATGGGAGGTCTCTTCAATTAAATCATCTTGAAAAAAAAGATTGTACTTATTTTGTTTTTTGTGGTTCCAATAGTGGCCTATTTGGTATTGCGAACTGGAAAAAATGATTATAAACAATTGGAAATATTAGGTCCGAAAGAACCCATCAAAAAAACCATCAACGGAAAGGAAGTGATCGATACACTTTATCACACCGTTGGTGGTTTTTCTTTTTACGATCAAGATAGCGTGCTCGTAACGGAGAAAGTGACGGAGGGAAGTATTTATGTAGTTGATTTTTTCTTCTCTACCTGTAAAACCATCTGCCCCAAAATGTCGAACCAATTGATGCGTGTTCAACATAATTTTAAAACCGACGCCGATGTAAAAATTTTATCATTTACGGTAGATCCTTTAAACGATACCCCTACACAATTAAAAAAATATGCGACGAAGCATAATGCCATCCCCGGAAAATGGTATTTCCTCACAGGCGATAAAGTAAAAATTTATTCCATCGCAAAAGAAAGTTATTTCTTAACGGCCATGGAAGATTCAGCCATGGAAGAAGGCTTTTTACACTCCGAACAAATGGTATTGGTAGATAAAGAAAAACGCATTCGTGGATTTTATGATGGTACCGATATTTTTGAAGTGAAGAAATTAATTGAAGATATTGCTACGCTAAAAGTGGCGTATGCGAGTGAACAAAAAGAAGAGAAGTAATCATGTCAGTACAATTACAAAGTAAGGAAAAAATCGTATTTAAAATTATTGTAGCGCTCTCTAGCGTTGTGTTTTTGTTAGTGTTGGTGCTGGATAGTAAAATCCTTCCGCGCCCTCAACCCATGCCTGCCTTCGCTAAGTATTTGCCTTTGTTAAATGCCATTATAAATGGAATGTGTACGGTGCTGTTGTTACTTTCCTTAAAAGCAATTTTGGCAAAGAATGTTCAACGTCATAAAAAAATAAATATTCTGACTTTTGTTCTATCCACTATTTTTTTGTTGAGCTATGTCACTTATCATTGGCTGAGTGAGGAAACAAAATATCCATTGGATAATCCCATGCGTCCTTTGTATTTAGGAATCTTAATATCGCATATCATTTTGGCAGCTACCGTTCTTCCAATGATTTTGTTGTCATTTTGGTACGGTTTGAGTAACCAAGTACAAAAACATCGCAAATTGGTTCGATTTACTTTTCCCATTTGGTTATATGTAACCATTACTGGAGTGGTCGTGTATCTGATGATATCTCCTTACTATAACTTTTAATTTGCATAACCAGTTCGTCTATTCGTATCTTCGCATCCTACTATTGACCAAATGAAAAAGATCAGAATTCTTCTAGTGGTACTTGCCCTAATGGGGTTGCAGGATACGGTAAATGGGCAATGCTCCATGTGTCGTCGTGTGGCTGAATCGAATTTAGAAGGGGGAAATAAGAAAGGTCGCGGTCTAAACACAGGCATTTTGTATTTGATGTCAGTACCCTATTTAATGGGTGGCATTGCTTGCTATATGTGGTGGAAAAATAATAAGAAGAATTAATTCTTTCTTTTTACAAAAAAACAACTTTCATTTTTTACTGATCACCTTCATCCGTGGTGGGTTGTGTCTGTATTTCTTTGTCTGAAATGACTGCCCCATTTTCTGTATGTCGGATTAAGCCGCCTAAGTATCCGGTTCGCACCATGGCAAAATTTACAAGCAATGAAAGAAAAAAACAAATCCAGGTTGCTTTGGTAATGGAACTGCCCATTTTATAGAGAACCAATGAAGCAAGAGAAAGCACTCCCAATCCAATCATCAACCAGGAGGCATATTCCGCAGCTTCTTCGTGTTCTTTGATTGCATCTTCTTGAATACCGGCTATGACTTCTACTTTCTCCTCCGCTTCTTCTCCCGTATTCATGACAATCGGTGTTAAAGCGGCCATCAGCACCCAAATGACTAATACCGCACGTTGCAAATTCCCTTCTTTTTTAATGAGCGCATATAGTAAAAGAACAGTTCCAAGCATTGTTCCGATGATCGGAAAATGATTAAGTAGTAAATGCAGATGAGCTAAATCCATTGGTTTGTTTTCTTAAAGAATGAGGTAAAATTATTGGGATAAAATTATTGAGATAAATTGAAACATAGCCCCCGAAAGGTTGAAAATTTTATGACCTTTATCATCTCTTGATCAAATAAAAAAAGTCAGGTATGAAATTGCATCCGCTTACCGCAAAAATCATCTTCACTTTCGAAAGTAACTTAGAGGATGAGTTGGCCATCGGCATGAAAAAATATATGCGTGATAAATTTGATTATTTAGGCATAAAAAGTCCAACTCGTGCCGAGCTATTGAAGCCCTTTTTTCCGGAGTTTAAAAAATTGGATGAAAAAGAATGGATGTTGGTGGTCGAACAATTGTGGAATCAAAAATTCAGAGAATTTCAGTATGCAGCGATGGAGCTTTGTAGAAAAAAAACAAAAGCTTTTGAGCCAGATCATCTTTCTTTTTTAGAAAAAATGATTACAGAGAAATCGTGGTGGGATTCGGTCGATATGGTGGCGAGCAACTTACTAGGAACGTATTTTAAAAGGTATCCAGAAAAAATTCCGGGTGCTCTTTCACGTTGTACAAAATCCGATAATTTTTGGTTGCATCGCACTTGCATCATCTTTCAACTTAAGTATGGAGACAACACCGATCAAAAATTATTATTTGAACTATGCGCGAAGTATTCAAAAGAAAAAGAATTTTTTATTCGAAAAGCCATCGGTTGGGCCTTGCGTCAATACAGTAAATATAATCCAAAAGCAGTGGCGGGATTCATTCAAAAGCAAAAGCTAAGTCCATTGAGTGTTAAGGAAGGTTCAAAGTACCTGTAAGTAGTTGTGTAGCGGTGAGTGATAAAGATCAGTCAAACCCATCTGCCCTTAACCCGTTTAAAACCAGAGAACAAAATTTTCATTTAAAGTGATTCATCCACATTCATCTTGCTTGGTACCTCCGTTCCTTTGTATCTTTGCGATCCATGATTCTGCACAATAAATACGATAAAGAAACACTACGTAAAAAGCTCGAAGCGGAAACGTTTAAGCGGATTACACTTTCGTTTTATCGTTATGTGATTATTGATGAAGTTGAAGAGTATCGCGACGATTTGTATTTACGTCTCGATAATTTAGGAATTTTAGGTCGAGTGTATGTGGCACGTGAAGGCATCAATGCGCAAATTAATGTGCCTGAACATTATTTTGAAGCGTTTAAAAATTTATTGGAAAGAGATGTGCATTTAAAAGCAATGCCATTAAAAATAGCCGTGGAGGATGATGGAAAATCTTTTATTAAGTTAATTGTTCGCATTCGAAAAAAGATTGTTGCAGATGGATTAGCTGATGATACTTTTGATGTAACCAATGTAGGAACCCATCTCAATGCAAAGGAGTTTAATGAAGCTTTGGAAATGCCCGATACGATTGTGATTGATATGCGCAATCATTATGAGAGTGAAGTGGGACATTTTAAAGGAGCGTTGCGTCCGGAAGTGGATACTTTTCGAGAGGAGTTGGAAAAGTCAGTGGAGATGGTTGCTGATAAAAAGGATAAAAAGATTTTATTGTATTGTACTGGTGGTATCCGTTGTGAAAAAGCAAGTGCGTGGTTTAAGCATCATGGTTTTGAAGATGTGAATCAATTGCACGGTGGAATTATTCAATACGCACGAGAAATAAAAGAGCAAGGATTACCAGCCAAATTTGTAGGTAAAAATTTTGTGTTTGATGAACGTTTAGGTGAGCGTATTACTGAAGATGTGATCAGTGAATGTCATCAATGTGGTGCGAAGTGCGATCACCATGTGAACTGTAAAAACGACGATTGTCATTTACTCTTTATTCAGTGTGATACATGCGCAGAAAAGTTGCAAGGATGTTGTACTCGCGATTGTCAACAGATTTATAACTTGCCCATTGAGGAGCAACGTAAACTCAGAAAAGGCCGAAAAAAAGCCGATACGTTGTCCGTTTATCGCTCTAGATTGCGCCCCGATTTGCGCCAAATCCTAAAAGAAGAACTGAATCAAGAAAATACTAATTCTTAATATTTTTAAAATCAGCTGGTTATATTAAAACACAGCACACTGGCTTCTTTACTCCATTTTTGTTTCTTTAATGTCAATAACTTCCGTAAGTTCCTAAAGTAGGCATCTTGAGTTGCCTGTATATTTGCTTAAGTTTTTTAACCTGCAATTGAATATGGAAAAGAGATGGGTAATTAAATCTCAGGGTGATCCGCAAATTGCGAGTCAACTGGCTGCTGATTTACGCATTAATCCAATTTTAATTAATTTGTTGCTCCAACGTGGCATTTCAACGTACGACGAAGCAAAAAGATTTTTTCGACCTTCACTAAATGATTTGCATGATCCATTTTTGATGAAAGATATGGACGTAGCGATTGAAAGAATTGGTGAGGCCCTGGTGAAGAAAGAACATATTCTTGTATATGGTGATTATGATGTAGACGGCACAACAGCCGTCTCTTTAGTTTATACGTTTTTTAAATCGCTCACTGGAAATATTCACTACTATATTCCCGACCGTTACAAAGAAGGGTACGGAATTTCTACGCAGGGAATTGATTGGGCAAAGGAGAATGGATATTCATTAATTATTGCTCTCGATTGCGGAATTAAAAGTGTAGATAAGATCGATTACGCCAATGAAAAAGGTGTCGATTTTATCATTTGTGATCACCATCGTCCAGGAAGTGAATTGCCAAAAGCAGTAGCAGTATTAGATCCAAAGCGTGTCGATTGTAATTATCCGTATAAAGAATTATCCGGCTGTGGCGTAGGATTTAAATTGATTCAAGCTTTTGCACAATTGAATGAAATGCCGTTTTCTCAGTTAGAGCAATACCTCGATTTAGTAGCCATTAGTATTGCAGCTGATATTGTTCCCATCACAGGTGAAAATCGTGTATTAGCATTTTTTGGTTTACAACAATTGAATAGAGATCCTCGTCCAGGTATCAAAGCGATTCTTGAGTTGAGCGGAATGAAAAAGGAATTGGTAATTAACGATATCGTTTTTGGAATTGCTCCACGTATCAATGCAGCAGGAAGAATTGAGCACGGAGCAAAAGCCGTAGAGTTGATGATTCAAAAGCAAGAAGATCTCGCCAATTTTTTAGGTGATGGAATTGATGAGCAAAATACGACTCGCAAAGGATTGGATGCATTGATTACCGATCAAGCATTACAACAAATTATAGATGATAAAGATTTTCACTCTCGAAAATCAACCGTTTTATATAATCCCGAGTGGCATAAAGGTGTCATAGGAATTGTAGCTTCCCGACTAACGGATAAGTATTACCGTCCTACCATTGTTTTGACGAAGAGCAATGGTCATGTGAGTGGTTCTGCTCGATCTGTAAAAGATTTTGATGTGTACAATGCCATTGAGAGTTGTGCTGATTTATTGGATCAATTCGGCGGACATATGTACGCTGCTGGTTTAACGATGAAGGAAGAAAATGTTCCCGCATTCATGGAACGCTTTGAAGAAGTTGTGCAAAACACGATTGAAGATCGTATGTTGGTTCGTGAAATAGAAATTGATGCAGAGTTAAATCTACAAGACATCACTCCTCCGTTTTATCGCATCTTAAATCAGTTTGCGCCTTTCGGTCCAGGAAATATGTCGCCCATTTTTAAGGTGAGTGGTGTGCGTGATAATGGACGAGGAAAAGTGGTCGGTAACAATCATCTTAAATTAAGTTTAGAGCAAAGAGAAATTCATTCTGGAATGTTTGATGGAATTGCTTTTCAATTGGGTCATCATCATCCACAAGTAGAGCAAAAACAAAGTTTTGATATCGTTTGTCAAGTAGAAGAAAATACCTACAACGGACGAACTTCTCTTCAGTTAAATATTAAGGATTTGAAATTTTCTACATTGAAAGAATTGCAAACTTCGGAGATTTTATAAATCGATTCGTTTAAAATTCCCCATTCACTTAAAATTAATAGAAGTTATTTACTTCTTTTTCGTAATTTTGATAGTATCATCTGATGCTATCAAATGAAGCCTCCTTATACCATATCCCCTAAAATTATTGAGTTAATTAGCTCAATTTCAATTAAATTAGGGGAGATGAGTGCGCTGTATATGGATAAGCAATCGCCCAAATTAAGGAAGCAAAATAGAATTAAAACAATTTTTTCATCATTACAAATTGAAGGAAATACCCTAACCAAAGATCAAATTGAAGCGATCGTCGACAATAAAAAGGTAGTTGGACCAGCGAAAGATATTTTGGAAGTAAAGAATGCAATTCAAGTTTATGATTCAATTCGGAGTTTAAAATTTACGTCTGCTAAATCTTTTTTATCTGCGCATAAAATGTTGATGTCGGGTCTTATTGATCAGCCCGGAAATTTCAGAAATAAAGGAGTTGGGATTGTAAAAGGTTCGAAAGTCACACATCTCGCGCCTCCGTATGAAAATGTTCTAGGTTTAATGAATGATTTGTTCGACTACCTAAAGAAAAATGGAGATAATGTCCTAATAAAAAGTTGTGTATTTCATTATGAACTGGAATTTATTCATCCCTTTATGGATGGTAATGGAAGGATGGGGCGACTTTGGCAAACACTTATTTTAATGAAAGAATTTCCAATATTTCAATTTCTGCCCTTTGAATCGATCATTCACTCCAATCAAAAAGAATATTATAAAGCGCTTTCTCAAAGTGATAAAAGTGGAAATTCAACCCTCTTCATCGAGTATATGCTTGCCGTGTTGGATAAAACACTGAAGGAAGTTCTTGGCTTTAAAAACAAAACAATGAGTAGTGAGCAACGATTGGAATATTTTGTTCAAAACGGAATGAGCGAATTTACAAGATTGGATTATATGGAAGTATTCAAAAACATCTCTTCTGCAACAGCGAGTAGAGATTTAGTGAAAGGAGTTGAATTAAATCTTTTTTCCAAATCAGGAATGCACAATAAAACGATTTACAAAATAAAATAGAAGAAATGATTTAAATTTTTGATGTTCTAAATCTTTTATCAGTAGCTACACGGTAAGTAAGTCCTAATTTTAATATGAGACCATCGGTAGGTGTTAATTTCTGTTTTGCAAAACTGTTCGCATCGTAAAACTGAAATTGACGAGAAATAGAATGTCCAATATCAAGCGTTATAAAAAATGGAAGTTTTTGAAGGTAAAAATCATTCGCCCATCGTAGTTGACCTTCTCCAATGAGAAACCAATCTTCATCCGGCAATCGATAGGTGTCGGTTACTCCCTTATACATGATGCAACTATGCCAATTGGATGTGACCGTATAATCAAAAACGGCATAGCGTGGCAATACTCCCCAACACCAAAATCGATCGCTCACTCTCCAATCAAATCCGAATAAGGGTAGCCAAAAATTTCCAAACATTTCTTTGCTGTAATAGCCTCCTAATTTCCATACAAACGAACTGCTTTCGCGTTTTGCATACATTGCAGCAAAAGCAGGTGTAATGGTGTTTTCACTAACGGTTAGTTGAGTCGTTGCATAATGCCGAATACCCGCCGCAAATAACAATTGTTGGTTGGTGTCATTGATTACATACTGATTGGAAAGCATCAATGAAAATGCTTGTAAGTGAAGCGTTGTGGAGGAAGAAGGATCTACACTTGGTTTGTAAGTTACATTCCTTGTTTCATATTGTGGATTAAATACCGCTGTATTTTTTCGATTCCATTTCCAAGGAATGTTAACTTGAGATTGAAAATAGTTGATATCACTTTTTCCGTCTACCTGATTGTTTAAAAATTTACTGGAAGGAATATGTTGATATTGTAAACTCATCACATCAAAAACAGGTTGTCCAAAGCTGTCAGAGACAACGAACAAGAGTAGAAGTGCTACCACCTTGAATTCCATGGTCAAACTTAATCTAATTTTTTGTAGTGTAGGAGAATTCCAACTAATTTTTAATGACTTGAATTAAAGTTTGCCTTTATTTGAATATGGAGTATACTTTGAATGAAAAAAATGTTCAATCGCATTACAAGAACGAAAATTCTCTGTATTTTTATGTTTTCTTTCTCGAATTATAAATTCTAAACGGATGAATTATAAATTTAAAGCGACTCTCTGTGTATTGTTATGTTCTGCAGGTTTTATTTATTGCGGTCCGGCCTCTATGGTAGAGGTGAAGTCACCACTTTTAGATACCATTCATATTGGTGATCAAATTTGGATGAAACATAATACTTCTTTACTTCTCCCAAATAGTTTCTGGTACGAACGCGATTCCATCAATAACCATCAAAATGGCCGATTGTATTTTTTTAGTGCAGCACAAAATTCTTGTCCGAAAGGATTTCATATTCCCACCGATGAAGAATGGCAAGTATTGATTGATCGTTTTGGTGGCAATGATCAAGCAGGAATAGCTTTGATGGAAGGAGGAGCCTCGGGATTAAATTTACCATTGCCCGGATACCGCAGTGGGAATAGCTCGAATGATTTGTTTGGCAAAAAAAGAGAGCAAGGTTTTTATTGGAGTTCTACCGTGAAAGGTGATCAAACCGCATTTGCACGATTGTTCACTGCAAATTCAACAGTGATTACAAATATCTTTTATCGAAGAGCGAATGCTTTTTCAGTGCGATTGATTATGGATGCCCCTCCGAAATCTAAGTAGATTAAAATGGTAGTTGAATCATTTATAGTTAAACTAATTTTAAATTTTTCTAGCGAATTGTAATTTATTTATTTTCTTTTTTAATTATTAACCTTTATGAATTATTTCACCAATCTTGAAAGATAAATTTAGTAGTCTCATCACACCCGGTGTCAAACACATGTTGTTGGCTACTTTTTGGTTTGCATTGATGAATGTAATGGTGAAGAATCTGGCGCATCTCCCCACCAGTGAATTAGTTTTTTTTAGATGTGGTGTTGCTACGTGTATTGGATTTATTGCATTGCATCGAGCAAAAGTAGATTGGTTAGGGAGTAATAGAACCTTGCTTTTGTTGCGTGGACTCTTTGGAACCATTGCCTTGTATGCTTTTTTCTATACAGTACAACATATGCCGCTGGGAACCGCAGTGACCTTGCAATATTTGTCGCCCATCTTCACAACCATCTTCGCGATCTTCCTCCTAAATGAGCATGTTCGACCGATACAATGGCTTTGGTTTGCCATTTCATTTTGTGGAATCTTAGTGATAAAAGGAGTGGATACTGGTATTAGTTGGGCATTACTTGGTGTCGGAATTTTTTCTGCCGTTTTTTCTGCCTTAGCTTATAACATGGTTCGTACCATGAGAGAAAAAGAACATCCGTTAGTTGTGGTTTTACATTTTCAATTATTAGGCGCTATCGTAGGAGGAATCGTTTCAGTTTTCAATTGGAAACAACCCATTGGCATGGATTGGATTTGGATTCTTTTATTAGGAATCTTAACACAACTCGGGCAAGAAAATTTAACGCGATCATTGCAATTGGAAAACATGGCTAAGGTGACCATCTTAAATTATTTAGGTGTAGGCTATGCCATTTTATTTGGATGGATGTTCTTCAACGAAACTCATGTATTCGCCGAATTTATGGGGATGTTGTTAGTAGTTGCCGGTATTGTTTTGAATTTGATTACTTCGCCGAAGGTGAATAAGAAGTTGAGTTGAGGTTTTGCTGAATTGTAGTATTCTCCTCTCTCACACTCTTTCTCCCTCTGTCCCGCTGCCTGAGGCTCTCGAGGGCAGCATGTGAGTTGGTATCGAGAGCCTCAGCCAACTCTCCTCTATCACACTCTTTCTCCCTCTGTCCCGCTGCCTGAGGCTCTCGAGGGCAGCATGTGAGTTGGCATCGAGAGCCTCAGCCAACTCTCCACTCTCACACTCTTTCTCATACTGTCCTCGCTGCCTGAGGCTCTCGAGGGCAGCAACTAAGTTCTCGAAGGTAGCACCTTTTTATTATCTATTAATAATCACTAGTTTAAAGACTGCTTAATAGAGTGAATACACTCGTTTTCCAGCTCAAAAAAAAGCAATAAAATCCGTATCTTCGCAAACTTATTATGTCGCAATACAACGAATATAAATCATTGAATCTTCCCAATATCGCTGAGACTGTTCTGCAGCGTTGGGAGGAGAATAAAGTCTTTGAACGTTCTGTCGAAGAACGTGAAGGCGCACCCGCTTATGTTTTTTATGAAGGTCCTCCATCAGCAAATGGATTGCCTGGAATTCATCACGTGATGGCACGTGCTATTAAAGATATTTTTTGTCGCTATAAAACGCAAAAAGGGTTTCAAGTAAAACGCAAAGGCGGTTGGGATACACACGGGCTCCCTATCGAGATTAGCGTTGAAAAAACATTAGGCATCTCAAAGGAAGATATCGGCAGTAAAATTTCCATCGAAGATTATAATAAAGCTTGTCGCCAAGAGGTGATGAAGTATAAGTCGGTGTGGGATGATCTTACTCGGAAGATGGGTTATTGGGTCGATCTTGAACATCCATACATCACTTTTGAAAATAATTATATTGAAACTTGCTGGTACTTGTTGAAGGAGTTGCATAAGAAAAATATGCTCTACAAAGGGTATACGATTCAACCTTTCTCACCTGCAGCCGGAACGGGTTTAAGTTCGCATGAATTAAATCAACCGGGCACTTATAAATTAGTAAAGGATACAACCATCGTAGCACAGTTTAAAGCCATTCGTGATGCGAAGTCGGAAATGCTTTTTACCTCGACCGATGCTCCTGTTTATTTTCTCGCTTGGACCACCACACCTTGGACATTACCCTCTAATGCAGCGTTAGCGGTAGGTGCAAATATTACGTACCTCTTGGTGCGTACATTTAATGCTTATACCTTTCAACCCATCAGCGTAGTTGTAGCAAAAGATCTTTTTGCGAAACACTTTAATCCGAAGAACGCGGAGTTGACTATTGAAGAATATCAAGAAGGAAATAAAAATATTCCTTTCCGTGTAGAAACGGAACTTAAAGGTTCTAACTTACAAGACATGCGCTTCGAGCAGTTGATGCCTTATGTGCAGCCGGAAGGAAATGCTTTTCGCGTGATTGTTGGTGATTTTGTAAGTACGGAAGATGGAACTGGAATTGTACACATCGCGCCCACCTTTGGTGCGGATGACTTTCGAGTATCCAAACAAAATGATATTCCGCCTATCATGGTTAATGATGAAAGCGGTAAGCCAATGCCGTTAGTAGATCGTCAAGGTCGATTTGTAAATGAAGTAACCGACTTTGCGCACGAGTACGTGAAGGAAGAATACATCAGTGAAACGGATAAAGAAGCATTACGTGTAACTCAGGGCCGAGATAAATATTTGAATGTGGATGAACGCATCGCCATTCAACTCAAAACAAATAACCTTGCATTTAAAGTAGAAAAATACGAGCATAGTTATCCGCATTGCTGGAGAACGGATAAACCCATCTTGTATTACCCATTGGATTCATGGTTTATCCGTACCACCGCTTACAAGGATCGAATGATTGAACTCAATAAAACCATCAACTGGAAACCTGAAAGTACAGGTACTGGTCGTTTTGGAAATTGGCTCGAGAATTTAGTGGATTGGAATTTAAGTCGCTCTCGCTATTGGGGAATTCCATTGCCCATCTGGAGAAGTGAAGACGGTGAAGAAAAATGCATCGGCTCCATTGCGGAATTGAATGAAGAGTTGAAGAAATCAGTTGCAGCAGGATTCATGGATCTAACTAAAATGGAACACTTGGATCCCACTAAAAATGATTTCGATTTGCATCGTCCTTATGTTGATCACGCCATCTTAGTTTCGTCAACGGGACAACCCATGACGCGCGAATTGGATTTGATAGATGTTTGGTTCGACTCAGGTGCGATGCCGTATGCGCAATGGAATTATCCTTTCACCACAAAGAGTTTAGAAAATTTATATCCTGCCGATTTTATTGCGGAAGGAGTAGACCAAACACGTGGATGGTTTTTTACACTGCATGCAATCTCTGTCATGCTCTTTGATCAAGTGGCATTTAAAAATGTTGTGTCGAACGGATTAGTGCTCGACAAAAACGGAAATAAAATGTCGAAGCGATTGGGAAATGCTGCCGATCCTTTCACCACGCTTGACACCTACGGAGCTGATGCCACACGCTGGTACATGATCAGCAATGCGCAACCTTGGGATAATTTAAAATTTAATTTAGATGGAATTGGTGAAGTGCAACGGAAATTCTTTGGTACACTTTACAATACTTATAATTTCTTTGCGCTCTATGCGAACATTGATGGATTCACTTTTGAAGGTGAAGAAATCCCCATGGAGAAAAGAACGGAATTGGATCGGTGGATTCTTTCTCTCTTGAATTCACTCATCAAAGAAGTAGATGCCAGTTATGCCGATTATGAACCTACTAAAGCGGCTCGTGCTATTCAAGAATTCGTGACGGAGCATTTGAGTAATTGGTATGTACGATTGAGCAGAAGAAGATTTTGGAAGGGAGAATATTCCGACGATAAGAAAGTAGCTTACCAAACATTATATACTTGCTTGGATACACTTTCTCGATTGATGGCTCCCATTGCTCCCTTCTTCGCTGATCATCTATTTACCGATTTGAATACCATCAGCAAGAAAGACAAAAATAGTTCTGTGCATCTGGCTCAGTTCCCAATGGTGAATGAATCATTGATCAACAAAGACCTCGAAGAACGAATGCAATTGGCTCAGGACATTAGCTCCATGGCCTTGAGTTTGCGTAAAAAAGTAAATATCAAAGTTCGTCAACCATTGCAGAAAATTTTGTTGCCGGTGGTCGATGCCAAGTTCAAAAAGCAAGTATTATCTGTTCAAGATTTAATCATCGCCGAAGTAAATGTGGAAGAAATCGAATTTTTGGAAGATGCTACAACCGTTTTGGTGAAAAAAATCAAACCAAACTTTAAAGCATTGGGACCCAAGGTCGGCGGCTTGATGAAACAATTATCAGCAAGCGTATCCGACATCAATCAAGAGCAAATTGCTCATCTCGAGAAAAAGGGGATGTTGCCATTAAATCTAGGAGCTGTAGTTTTCGATTTATTGCTGGAAGACGTTGAAATTCTAAGCGAAGATATTCTGGGATGGCAAGTTGCAAATCAAGGAAAATTAACGGTTGCGTTAGATATCACTCTTACCGATGCTTTGAAAGAGAAAGGATTAGCTCGGGAATTAGTGAATCGAATTCAGAATATCCGTAAGGACAAGGGATTCGAGATCACCGACCGAATAAATGTAAAAATTAAAGGACCCGAAGAGGTTCAGCGCTCAATAAACAACAATTTCGACTATATTCGAAGCGAAATTTTAGCAATTCAACTGGAGCTCGTAGAGCAGTTGGAGGGATCCGATGTGATTTCTTTAGAGATGGATGAAGCGCTTCAAGTATTAACATCAGTAAATAAAAATTAAAATGGCCACTAAAAAATCAATTTCGAAAACAAAAAAAGCTGCAGCGAAGAAGCCTGTAAAAAAAGCTCCGGCAAAAAAAGTTGTTAAAAAAGCAGCTCCAACAAAAAAGGTGGTTAAGAAAGCAGCACCTGCAAAAAAGGTGGTTAAGAAAGCAGCACCTGCAAAAAAGGCAGTGAAAAAGGCAGCACCCACAAAAAAATCTGCACCTGTAAAGAAGGTAGTTAAAAAAGTAGCTCCTGCTAAAAAAGCTCCTGCTAAAAAAGCTCCTGCTAAAAAAGTAGTAGCTAAACCAGCTGCAAAGAAAGTAGCAGCGGTAAAAAAAGTAGTTGCAAAGGCTCCTGCGAAAGTAGTTGCTAAAGCACCTGAGAAAAAAGCAATAGCGAAAGCAGTTGCAATTGTGAAAACTCCGGCAGTGAAAATGGAAACCATTAAGCCCATAGAACTAAAAGTTGCTGTGGCTCCTCCCGTAAAGATTGTGAAAGAGGCTATGATAGAAAAAGTAAAACCAACCGTAACGCAACGTTATAATGATGCAGATCTTCAGGAATTCAAAGGTCTCATTGTGAAAAAATTAGTAGATGCTCGTGAAGAGCTCATCAACCTACAAGCTCAAATCCTTAACACGAATGAAAATGGTACCGATGATACTGGTGCTTCTTTCAAAATGTTGGAAGATGGTTCTGAAACTTTAGCGAAAGAAGAATCAGCGAATCTTGCAGCTCGTCAAAAGAAATTTATTGAACAATTAGAAATGGCTTTGATTCGCGTTGAAAATAAAACGTACGGAATCTGTCGTATCACAGGGAAGTTAATTGCTAAAGAGCGTTTACGTGCAGTTCCTCATACTACACAAAGTATGGAAGCTAAGCTAAAACAATATCGCGACTAGTTTTACGCTTGACAGTAAGTTCGTATAGGCCGTACTGCTAGAGATTGAATGAATTGAGATTAAGAACTATTAAAAAATAAACATTGGAGCTTGTAGCTATTGGCCGCAAGCTTCGATTGTTTCATAGAAAAAAGAAGCTTGAAAAGACCCCTGTTAATCATCTTTGCAATTTTATTGGCCGACCAACTTCTAAAGATTTGGATCAAGACGAATATGTACCTCGGACAAGAGTTTGAAATTGCTCCGTGGTTCATCATTCACTTTACCGAAAATAATGGAATGGCTTTCGGGTTGGAGTTTGGTGGAAATTACGGAAAACTATTTTTAAGTGTCTTCCGCATTTTGTTTGTTTCAGGTTTAGGCTACTATCTCTGGAAACTCACCAAAGAAAAAGCAAGTTCCTATTACATAACAGTTATTGCGCTGGTGTTTGCTGGAGCCGTTGGAAATATTATTGATTCTGTTTTTTATGGAATGCTGTTTTCTTCCAGCGATTTTGGGACCATCGCAACCCTCTTTCCAACCGAAGGTGGTTATGCATCTATCCTGTACGGAAAAGTAGTAGACATGTTTTATTTTCCACTCTTTAGCGGGACCTTTCCTGAGTGGTTGCCTATTTGGGGCGGTGAGCATTTTTTGTTCTTTCGTCCAGTCTTTAATATTGCCGATGCATCCATCACCAGCGGCGTCATTATTTGGATTTTGTTTCAAAAGAAAATTTATCCCGAAGAAAACAAAACTTCAACGGATGAAGTAGAAAGTCCAACCGATAATTCAATTTTAGAAAATAATTAATTTAGATTCTAGGGATACTTTATAATTCTTCTCTGCATCATTTTAACGCATACTTATTACAGAAGGTCAATATCAATTTGTAAGGGTGCCTTTTAAGGCACCCTTACAAAACGTCAACCCCACATCCCAGCGCACGCATGGAACAGATAGCGATCTGTTCCATGCGTGCGCTGGGATATTGTTTTACTGGGAATCTGTGTTACCACCTCTTAAAAGACGTGGTAGCAAATATCAATCAAGAACCGATTATGTCATCTATAATCTTCAAATGATGAATCGTATGAATCTCCAAAAATGTAATCGTCTTTTTCATTCGTAAATGTCCAAAAAATGGATGATTGATGTATTGTTGCTCATGCAACTCCTCTGTGTTTTGTAAAGCATCTTTTGCTTTTTGTAGATGATGTCGGATCGTGGCTTCGTCGTATTTTTCTGGTCTTACAATGGATGGTGCTTTCGCTCTCCCTCTTGGTATTTTTTTAGTAGTATAAACTACGGCTCTCAGCATATTAAATTTCCATTTGTAATCTTGTGGATTTGATTTTTTTAATCCTTCTAAAATTATTTTTATAGTAAGTAGAATATGTTCAATTTGCCAACCCACCGAAGATGCGGAAACAGTAGTGTTCAGTTTTTCGTGATGTGGAATTTTTTCTTCTACCACGAGTAATAACTGTTGTAGTTTTTTCATTTCTATCTGTTTTCGAAATTCACAAATTCCATAAAAATTTAATTTTATCTTTTACTTCGCCTTCGGTGATGCGTTGAATGCAAGGAAACGATTTGTATTTGCAATGAACTTGATCACATGGATTACATTCTAGAATATGATGGATGAAAGTAGCATTTTCTTTTCTTGGGTGGAAGATGGGATCTCCAGGTCCGTACAACCCTAGTGAAGCCGTGCCCATCGCAGTAGCAATATGCAAGGGACCACTATCATTTCCCATAAACAACTCAGCCTTTTGACACAGTGCAGCAAAGCCTAATAAATTTATTTTTCCTGCCGCTATATGAAGTTTAAAATCCAGTTGTGATTGAATTTCTTCCGCATCGTTTGCATCAAATGCATCTCCAACTAAAACACAATCGTAACCGAAGTCTTGGTGAATCCATTTCATGATTCGCACCACTCGTTCCAAGGGCCATTTCTTCAGTATCCTTCTCGCACCCGTATGAAA
>CAIXTT010000033.1 GCA_903922455.1 uncultured Bacteroidota bacterium
AAATATTGCAAAATCAGGAGCGAGTATTGCTCATATGGGAATCGCATTTATTTTATTGGGATCCTTAATTGCGAACAGTGAAAAAACAGTGATTAGTCAAAATCGCTTAAATGTTGATTTAGGAAAAGATTTCCCTAACAACGAAAATATTTTATTGTACAAAGGGGATACCTTACCGATGGGTGAATACTATGTCACTTACAAAGATAAAATCAAAGAAGGTATTCATATTCGATATGAAGTAGAATATTTAAAAGCGAATCACACCTCAGGGGAATTTCAAAAACAATTTAGTCTTTTTCCTTTTGTCCAACTAAACGATCGAATGGGCAATGTGAGTGAGCCAAGTACACAGCATTTTATTGATAGGGATATTTATACCCATGTTACTTATGCGGAGTTGGATGATAAGGAAGCAGAAAAAAAAGAGAATGAAGGGTATAAACCTGGAAAAAAATATCAATTGAACATTGGTGATACGATTACCACGAGCAATAGTCTGGTGGTTTTGCAAAGCTTAAATAAGGATGTTGATAAGGATCTTTTAATGCTACAGGAATCGGATTTAGCCGTAGCAGCTAATATTTTGGTGATGGACGTTAACAAGAAGATGCACCAAGCCAATCCAGTATTTATTTTACGCGGTAGCGAAGCCTTTAATCGCCCAGTAGAAATTACGGAGTTAGGATTACGTTTTGCATTTATTAAAATCATTCCTGAAGAAAATAAATTTGAAATTGAGGTCTCTGAAAAAGAAGGAAACGCACGTGAATTCATCATTATGAAAGCAATTATTTTTCCTTACATCAATATTTTGTGGGTGGGTTGTTTATTGATGATTATTGGTACATGGATAGCCATCATCAAGAGAATTAAAAAGCTTCGTTCAGCATAGCTCTAATAAAATGACTTTGAAATATGGTATTGTTGGATCCGGAAACCTTGCCACGCATTTGGCTAAGAGAATGACGGAATGTGGCTATTCCATCGATTTTATTCATAGCCGCGATCGTAAATCCGGACGTAAAATTTCAAAAGAGTGTCATAGCAGATTTGTGACTGAACTTCCAGTTGCGGATGTTAATTCTTTCTTATTATTCATCTGCACCAGCGACACATCCATTCAAGGATTATTTAAGGAATATGAAAGTAAAGGATATTTTTTGATTCATTGCAGTGGAATGCTTCCTTTAATAAAAAGCAGAAAAACATTAACGGGCGTGTTTTATCCTGTGCAAACATTTGCCAAGAAACAGGAGGCAGCATGGAAAGAAATTACAATTTGCGTAGAGTCCAAAAATGTAAAATTAGAAAAGCTCCTACTCCAACTCGGGAAAAAACTTTCGGGTAAAACTATGCTTTTATCTAGTGAAAAAAGAGCTTATTTGCACTTAGCTGCTGTTTTCGCCAATAATTTTGTGAATGCTAATTATACCATGGCCATGGATGTATTAAAATCACAAAATATCCCCTATTCCTTATTGGAAGGATTGATTTTGCAAACAGCTCATAATGCCACCAAAAAGAAGCCTAGTGAAGTTCAAACGGGTCCTGCTAAACGCCATGACATGTTAACGATAAGAGCCCATCAACAACTTTTAAAAGGAAAGTTGAAGGAGCGGAAGGTGTATGATTTGATGACGGCTTTTTTATTGAACTCTTAGTTCTTAGATTGATCATTATTTAATCCTGTTTTCTGCTTCGGATTTATATTTGGCTGCTGGCTTCTGGCTGCTATATATGATTTTATGATAATTTTTCTAAATTTAAAATACTGGTTTGCAGATTTTCGGCTAATAATCTCTCGCTACTTGATGCTAGGATTTAGTCAAAAAAAAATCAAGCAGCTAGAAGCTAGAAGCCCCAACACTCTATTTGAAAGCAGAAAATTAATTTACTATAAATTCTTTTTTAAGAAAATCGAATCACTTCCCCCCTCCCATCGGAAATACATTTCGGAGGTGATCAATACGACTAGAGGTGGATCTGGGGAATACACCATGACTTACGGTACGGATATCTTCAATGGAATAAAAAGCATTTGGATTATGTTGTTCAATTAATTTCCGGACTTCTAAAATATCTTTTCTCTTTACAACCGTAAGAATTACTTTCACTGGACCTTTTGCTCCTGTTGCATCCATGGTGGTAATTCCAAAATTTAAATTGGTTAGGGCTACGATAAGTTTATCAGAGTTGCGTTGTGTGATGATGCGCATAACTTGCAATCCAAGTGCGAGACGTTCTTCAATTTTGATTCCCACAAATATTCCCATTGAATAACCGGTGGCATAGGCCAAAAAACAAACGGGATTATGCAAGTTTTTCATGATTTGAGAGATGGCTAATAGCCAAATCAACACTTCAATAAATCCAAGAAAAGGCACGATGTATTTGATGGATTTACTCAAGAAAATATTTCTTAAAGTAGCCAATGTAACATCGCTCATCCTTGCCAAAAAAATCAAGAAGGGTAAAACGCCCCATTGCCATAAATCGGTTGACATAAATTCACTACTAAACATATGCATTCAATAATTTTTTTACAAGTTGAGGAACACCAATAGTCGCATTTTCAGAAACCACAGTAAAATGTTTTGGTAATTCGTGAGCGTTCGCATTAGGATCAATCAAAATAGTCATGGTATGTTCAGGGGTGAATTCAAGTAAACTTGCTGCTGGATACACCGCTAAGGAAGTTCCAATGACGAGGAAGATATCGGCTTTCGCTGTGATCATGATGGCCTCGTCCATTTTAGGTACACTCTCACCAAACCAAACAATGTGTGGACGTAGTTGACTTCCTCGTTCACACTTATCGCCAAGTTGAATGCTATCGGTATTCATTGGATAAATCAAGGACGGATTTAATGAACTTCTCGATTTCATGATTTCACCGTGTAGATGAACCACACGAGAAGATCCAGCACGCTCGTGTAAATCATCAATATTTTGGGTGATGACTATTACCTCAAATCCCTTTTCCAATTCCACCAAGGCGAGATGTGCAGCATTGGGTTGCGCCGAAATGACCTGTTTCCTGCGTTGGTTATAAAAATCAAGTACCAATTCTGGATTCTTATACCAAGCTTGCGGGGTAGCGATGTCTTCTACGGCATAATTTTCCCAAAGACCACCACTTTCCCTAAATGTTTTAATTCCGCTTTCTGCGGAGATCCCTGCACCTGTAAATACTACTAATCGCTTCACTCTTCAAAATTCGCAATAATACGATCGGGAATTTGGTGAATGCTAAAAAAATATTAACGAGTCATCGTTAACATCAAAGAATGACAGCTTCATTTGGAAATGAAAATCCGCTCAACAGTTCTTGAGGCTTCATCCTTTTTTTTCCGGGGATCTGAATTTCCAAAACATTGATAAAACCATCAGCAGCGCTAATCTTTAAAAATTTCTTGCCGTCGGTTACGAGCTCGTGCGTCAAAACGGTGCCACCAGGTTCCGGAATGGCATTTAGAATCTTTATGAAGATAACTTGTTCATTGGGCATCTTCAACTCAAAATAAGCTCCGGGAAATGGACTTAACCCACGAATTTTATTGTGCAATTCGTGAATGGATTTGCTAAAATCGAGTTTGCCATCTTCCTTAAATATTTTAGGTGCATCAATTATTTTTTCTCCAGCATCTAAAAAGCTTTGTTGACTTTGTTCCACTACACATCCAGTTTCGATAGCCTTAACTGTTTGCAAGACTAAATCTGCGCCCACAACTTTCATTCGATCGTGTAATTCACCGGCGTTCTCGTTTTCTCCTATCGGAATTTCTTTACGAAAAATAATATTTCCTGTATCTATTTCCTGTTTGAGGAAAAAAGTGGTAAGTCCCGTTTTTTTTTCTCCATTCATAATAGCTCTATTGATGGGTGCTGCGCCACGGTATTGAGGCAACAACGATCCATGCAAGTTAAAAGTTCCTAAAGGGGGCATGCTCCATAGCGCTTCGGGCATCATTCTAAAAGCCACCACTATTTGCAAATCGGCGTTCAACTTTTTTACTTCCTCTAAAAATGGAGGGTCATTCATTTTGAGGGGCTGCAACACATTTAATTCATTTTGCAACGCATATTCTTTCACTGCTGAAATGACTATTTTTTGTCCACGTCCTGCAGGTTTGTCTGGAGCTGTAATCACGCCCACCACATCATATCCATTCTCCACTAAAATTCTTAATGAATCCACTGCAAACTCAGGCGTCCCCAAAAAAATTATTTTCATCTTCCTTGAACTTTAATATCCAACAAATCAATCTTTCGTCCTTTCATGCAAATACTCATTTGATTTTTTGAGTCTTGATACTTCACAAATACTTTTAAATTATTTTGAAAGTAAGCAGGATCTAGTAAGATGGGTTCAAAGTAAATAGAGTCTGCATTCATCAATAAAAACCCGCAAGCTTCTAACTCATGATAATCCTTCACGATCATAGCTTCATAACCTACCGGTACTTCTATCACAGGCTCTACTTCGTCCTGAATGATGGATTCCTTCTTCGTCTTGCAAGAAGCAACCCAAAGGAACATCAGGCAAAAAGAAATTAGATGTATACTTTTGATTTTTCTATCCATTTTCCAGAGCGAAGATAAGCGTATCCAATCAATCCAAGAGAAATCCAATAGAAAACCTCGGCCAACCATACGATTTCCAGTGTTGAAGGATAAAGATGAGTGAAGGTAAATACATAAGACAAATAAATCAGTAAGCTAATAATTTCAATTTTCATAGCTGCAGCAGTTGCTCCAGTACCTGAAATTCCAGCAATAACAATCATCGTCAAACTAAATACAAGCGTTGCTAAGCAGATCACATAAAAACTTACTTTTGCCTCTGCATTTAGCAGCGGATCCGAAGAGACTAAGTCAAACAATACATGTTGAAAAAGTATACATAGTAACACAAGGACACTTGTGATAGCAAGGGAGAATTTCATGATCTTTTTTGACAACGGCAATACATCCGATCTTTTTCCTTGCCCCAGTAAATTTGAAACCATACTATTACAACATTCCGAAAATCCCCAAACAGGAGTCATCAAAAACATGTAAACGCCACGAAGAATATTTGATATTGCCAATTCTCTTGAACCCAATTTTTCAATCATCAAAAAGAAGATGAACCAAGAACCCATTGAAAAAGCATGCTGAACAATAATGGGGGTTGATAATGTCATGATTTGACCAAATGCTTTTCGACTTATGTTTTTGAATTTAAACAATTGGAATTCCTTAAACATCGATCTTGATAACGCATAAACAAGAGCATAAACAGCGGCGGCAGATTCTGCAAAAGCGGATGCAATACCCGAACCATAAATACCCAATGCCGTGCAACCAAATCCACCAAAAACAAAGATGTAATTGAACAAAACATTCAGTAACATCATTAAAACGGTGGTATAGGTAATGATTCGTGTTAAAGTGATGCTGGTATAAAACGCTCTCATGGCAACAAAAACAGTCATAAAAGGAAGACCCCATGTTCTCCCATTGAGATAATCAATCACAAAGCCAACAACTTCTTTATCTTTTACCAGCAGAGACATAACAGCGGGAATCATTTGATAGACGAAAGTGACCATCAAAAAAGAAAATCCTAGCAGAATCAACAAGCTATGATCAAAAATATTTCCAATCAATGCATGTTGTCCCTCCCCTGCTTTTCGAGCCATTAAAATTTGTGAACCAATACCAATAGCCACTGCAATCATAATCAACAAAAAATAAAAAACACCTCCTAATGCAGAAGCGGCTAATTCCTTTTCACCAAGTCGGGATACAAACGCGACATCGGTAAAATTGATCACAGTACTGGCCAAACTACTTAAAATAATAGGCCATGATATTCTCCAGATGTCAGAATAAGAGGATTGAACTTTCATAGGTTATCACACAAAAGTCCGAAAAATGATATTGTTAAAATTGAATATGATAAAATCTTATCAATAATTATACAATATCAAAAAGGAGGTGCTACCCTTTATAAGTCATTTTATAATGTGGAATATTTGCTTCGTAGAATAATTCACCTTCTTCCACAAATCCAGCTCTTCTATAGAGATTCATCGCGGGAACTTGCGCATTCAAATAAATCATTTTTTGATAGGGAATCACATCGGCTAAAACGGCTTTTACCAATGCAGATCCTGCGCCATTGCTTCGAAAATTGGTAAGAATCGCAAATCGTTCAAGCTTGATACCATCCTTGGTAAAGCGCCAGCGGGCTGTTCCCGCCGGCTGCTTTTCCACCAACAGCATATAATGCATACTTTGATCCTCATACTCATCATATTCTTCTTCGAGACTCACTTTTTGTTCGTCTACAAAAACACGTTGTCGAATATCAAAAACGATGGAGGCTTTTTCTTTATCGTCTGTTTTAAACTTAACAATTTCTACCATACTTTCAATTTGAATCCCGAATGTATGAAAAAAATTCTATTGTGCTATTACAATTCGTTCATACCATTTATATCCAGTGCTATTCGTCAATTCAAACAAATAAACTCCTGGACATATTGAAGCAGCGATGGTAAATTGTGCATCGGAAGAGTTGGAAAATGGCATACTCATGGAAGAAACAATTTTCCCATTTAGATCCATGAGTCGAGCTTCTAAATTTTCATCTCCTATATTATCGATCGAAATAGAAATTATTCGAGCCGTTACAGGATTTGGATATACATTCATAGCCGATTTTTTGAAATTCACCACGCGCACAGCCGAATATTCAAAAGTTCCGTTGCGATCCACTTGCTTCAAGCGATAATAATTGTTCCCTTGTGCAGGCTTTGCATCCACAAACAAATAAGATAGCATTGCATTGGAGAATCCGGCTGCATTTACTTTTCCAATCGGACTAAATGTTGATCCATTAATGCTTTTTTCAACCATAAAATAATCAGAATTGTTCTCTGAAGCGGTGCTCCAAGTAACATCAACTTTGTTGTTATTCGTTGTTGCATTAAATGAAATGTATTCAACTGGCAGTGGATTAATACCTCCAGAAGCATTGGCTAGTGTAAAGTAAGTGTTAAATCCAACAAAATTATTGGAGGTGATACTACCTGTTCCAGCAGATGTTCCAACACCTCCTAAATCGAGCCATGAAGAGGATCCATTATCTCTGGCTACTCTCAAATTATTAGGATCGGTTACTATATCATCGGCACCATAGGTTAAAGTAACACGAGCATTACTTAAGTTCGCCACTGCGGATCTTGATAAATTAAAATAGCGTATATCCGATACATGAGTCAAAGAGG
>CAIXTT010000034.1 GCA_903922455.1 uncultured Bacteroidota bacterium
AGCCTTTTGAAAAGCAGTTGATAGTGAATCCAACGAGGTAGAGGCATGTGCAAATTTACAAAGCTTTTTTGATATGAATTTTGGAAGATAAGGAACAAAAAAAGGCTGCTAATAAAGATTAGCAGCCTTTTTTTTAAATAAAAATTTTATTGTCTAGTGTAATATGCTCTGCAATATGCAGTATCACTCACGGTGTTGTTTACGTCAGTGTACACTAATCTAAATCCGTTAAGAGTTACTTGAGCGGTACCAGAGAAAGTATGGCTATCACCAAGTCCATCCGTAGCAGTTTGGCTTCCAAGAGTAATGGCTCCACTTCCGTTCACAGTAGATGTAATAGCTGGTGAAAGTCCTGTATAGTTAGCAAATAAACTATAAGCGTTAACATCACTTCCAGAAGCAGTAAGTGTTTGAGTGTAATTGAATACAGCTACTAATGTATCCTTTGCTGTGAAAGTACTATCTACTACATTATAAGTTTTAGCTAATGCATCATTGGTTGCATAAACAACCACTTCGCGAATAGCGTCAGCAGGGTTTCCAGCAGCATCTGAAACTGAATAATAAACATTATAAGTAGCTGGTAAACGATTTTCTATTTCTGATGCATCAATATTTATTGAACTAGAGATGTCTCCATCTTCATTATCTTCAGCTGTAGCGCCTGGCTCAGAGTATGTTTGAAGCATTTCAAGTTGAAACGGATTGCTGCCAATTAAGCTAATGATCGGAGCCTCAGTGTCATCCTTACTACATCCAACAATAAAAAGAGAAGAAACAGCGATTAAGGCTGCAAGTGAAATTGATTTTTTCATGATTTAGTTATATATCTTTTATTTAAAGGACAAAAGTAAGTAAAAATGAGTTCTTTGTTCAAAATATTTTGTTTGTAAAGTTTAGAAATGAATACATTTGTGCCATCAAACTAAAAACCAAACCATGAAAAAGTTCGCTTATCTATTAGGAACAGTGGCTATTAGCCTTGTTGTATCTTGCGGTCCTAGCGCAGAAGAAAAGGCTGCTGCCGAGAAACATGTAGCTGATTCAATTGCTGCTGCTATGGAAGCACAAATTCAAGACAGTTTAATGATGGTTGAAACAGCCCGTCAGGATAGCTTAGCTGCTGTTGCTCAGGCTGCTGCAGATTCATTAAAGAATTTAGCCATTGCTGATTCAATTGCTGCTGCACAGAAAAAAGCCAATGCGCCTAAGCCAAAGCCAAAGAAAACTCAAGAGCAAATTAAACTTGAGAAGGAAATCAAAGAAGTAAAAGACGCTACACGCGGTCGCGGATAAAATTCTAAATTAAACTTAACAACCCTAAAACCATAAAACCATGTCTAAATCTCTAGTATTATTAACATTTATTGGCCTAAGTTTCGTAGTTGCTTGTGGACCAAGTGCTGAAGAAAAGCAAGCTGAAGAAATGCGTTACAATGATTCTGTGAATGCTGCAGAAGCGGCTTTGATTGCTGCTGAAGAAGCGGCATTCCTTGCTGCTCAAGCAGATTCTGCTATGTTAGCAGATACAACTGTTAAAGCAGATACACTTGTAAAGTAAAAATTTTAACCTGATGTGTAATCGCATTTCGCGATTTCAACATCTGGGTTTAAATAATTTGAAAGGAGGCTTCAGTATTGGAGCCTCCTTTTATTTTGTAGTAAATGGTAATGAGACTAAACTTTATTTTAATAGAATTCTTTTATAGATTCCATTTGTTTTTGGAAACTATAATGATGTTTTAATTTAAGGAATTATTGAAATCTTATTTTGCAATTAAATCAAAATGGCAGTTGTTGAAGTGAGTGGTTGAAGAAATAGACTCACCATTATCGGCTCTATAAAAAGTGGAATAACCAGCAGTAATTAAAAGTTCAACTAATTCTTTCGCACTGCTTTTGTTTTCTTTTAAGCTATTATCATTTACTTCAATAAATAAAAGAGGGTTTGACTTGAGCGTTTCTTTTGCTCCTGATAAAACGGCGTATTCATAACCTTCAACATCAATTTTAATAAAATCAACTTTCTTAATTTCTTTTTTTAAAAGTACATCAT
>CAIXTT010000035.1 GCA_903922455.1 uncultured Bacteroidota bacterium
GGAATCATCGCTGGAATTGTGGGTGGAATAGTAGTAGGGATAGCGAGTGGATCAGCAATGGGAGTAAGCGGTCCGGCGGCGGGACTAGCTGTTGTCGTACTTAGTTCTATCGCGGCTTTAGGTTCCTGGCCTGCATTTTTAATGGCGGTTGTTCTTGCTGGATTAATACAAATTGCACTGGGATTTGCGAAAGCTGGATTTGTCGCTTACTTCTTTCCTTCATCTGTAATTAAAGGAATGTTGAGTGGGATTGGATTGCTTATTATCTTAAAACAAATTCCGCATGCTTTAGGATATGATAAAGATTCAGAAGGAGATGATTCCTTTTTTCAAAACAATGGAGAAAATACTTTTTCATCCATTAGTAATGCATTGGACTTATTTACTCCTGGGGCCATATTAATTTCAATTGTCTCTTTAGCTATTTTGATTTTATGGGATACCGTACTTACCAAAAAGCACAAAATATTTCAATTAATACAAGGGCCAATCGTGGTTGTTTTCTTTGGTATTTTTATGAATTACTTATTTCAAAATAATTATTTGAACTTTAGTTTATCTGCAGAACACGTAGTAAATTTGCCTGAACCAAAAAGTTTTTCTGAGTTTTTAGGGCTCTTTACCTTCCCCGATTTTTCTGTATTGACATCATACAAAGTTTATGAAGTTGCCGTTGTGCTAGCCATCATAGCCAGCATAGAAACTTTATTAAGTGTTGAAGCAACTGATAAGTTAGATCCCGCAAGAAGAATTACTCCAACGAATAGGGAATTGAAAGCACAAGGATTAGGAAATGTAATTTCTGGACTCATTGGTGGACTTCCCATCACACAAGTAATTGTGAGAAGTTCGGCAAACATCAATTTTGGAGGCAAAACAAAAATGTCGACAATTTTACATGGCATCTTTCTTTTGATTAGTGCAATTCTCTTGACACCCATTTTAAACCTTTTGCCGCTTGCCAGTTTAGCTGCCATCCTTTTGATGGTAGGTTACAAACTAACAAAGCCTAGTTTGTTTAAGCAAATGTATACTCTAGGATGGACTCAATTTATTCCTTTTGTATCCACCATTGTAGGAATAATACTTACAGACCTATTAAAAGGAATCACCATCGGAATTCTGTTCGGTATTTTCTATGTACTTCGTGAAAGTTACCGGAACTCACATCTTCACGACGTTATCACTACCGACAAGGGACAAGAAGTTCATCATATATCATTAGCGGAAGAAGTTTCCTTTTTCAACAAGGCAAACATCCTTCAAGCTTTAGATGCTATTCCGAAAAACTCTAGAGTCATCATTGATTATACAAAATCAAAAGCGATTTCGTTCGATGTAATTGAATTAATTAATGATTACGAAAAAAATGCATCTACCAAAAATATTGTTGTAGATAATAACTGGCGATTTACACAACCTCAAATAAAAGAAGTGATGAAAACATTAACAAAAGAAATCCAAGACTCTATTTCTCCTGCTAAAGCACTTGAAATATTAAAATCAGGGAACACTCGATTCACTAACAATTTAAAAGTGAATCGCAACTTGCTGCAACAAGCAAATGAAACGTCGGATGGACAACATCCATTTGCCGTTATCTTAAGTTGTATCGACTCTCGCACATCTGCTGAACTTATTTTCGATCAGGGATTAGGCGATATATTCAGCGTGCGAGTTGCAGGAAACATTGTGAATGAAGATATCCTCGGAAGCATGGAGTTTGCTTGTAAGGTGGCAGGTGCAAAAATAATTGTTGTACTTGGTCACACGAAATGCGGAGCCATTAAAGGTGCTTGCGATCATGTTGAAATGGGAAATCTTACAGCCTTACTTTCTAAGATTCGACCAGCTGTGGATGATGAAGCGACTACAAAAGAAAATCGTAATTCTTCCAATGATGAATTTGTAGAAAAGGTAGCGACTATCAATGTGAAAAGAACAGTAAAAGCTATTTTGGAAAGAAGTCCCATACTAAAAGAAATGATAGAATCAGGAACCCTTGGAATTGCAGGCGGAAATTATGATGTGTCGTCTGGAGAAGTGGAGTTTTATGACGATGCTACGATCATTAAATAGTAGTGGCCGCGAAGTTTTCTCGCTGAAGCTGCGCTACGCTAAGTTTTCTCGTTGAAGCTGCGCTACGCTAAAGTTTCTTGAAAAGAGACTAAAGAAGGTGCAAAGATTTCTCGCAAAAGCTTAGCTAGGTTAAAATTTTTTACAAAGACATTATTCCAATTTAAAGAGCGCGGCTTCAATATATTTGGGGTTGCGCTTTTTCATAATCGACGAATCTAAAAAGCATATTGAATAAACGAAACAACAATATGTTATTTAGTTGTCTCTTTCACAAAACTATCTTTCAGCGTCACGGTCCTGTTGAAGACTAATTTTTCTGCTGAACTGTCTTTATCTGGAGTGAAATAACCTTTGCGCATAAATTGATAAAGCATTCCCGGTTTCGATTCCTTAAGAGAAGGTTCAAGCATGGCATTTTTTAATATGTGTAAACTATCGGGGTTGATGTATTCCTTAAAGTCTCCCTCTTCGCTCGACGGATCTTCCACGTTAAATAATCGTTCATACAATCTTATCTCTGCAGGTACCGCGTGTTGTGCACTCACCCAATGTATAACACCTTTCACTTGAAGTCCGCTAGTATCTTGACCACTTTTACTTTCTGGAACATAACGGGCGCGGATTAACGAGACTTTTCCGTTTTCATATTTTTCAAAATCGGTACACTCTACAATGAACGCACTCTTTAATCTTACCATCTTCCCTGGAGCCAAACGGAAAAATTTTTTCTCGGGTGTTTCCATGAAATCATCTGCCTCAATGAACAATTCTCTGCTGAATGGAATTTCTCGAGTACCTGCCTTTTCATCTTCAGTATTATTATCGGTAGTAAGCATTTCCGATTTCCCTTCCGGATAATTCTCGATGATCATTTTTAAAGGATCTAAAACGGCCATCACGCGTGTTGCTTTTTTGTTGAGGTCTTCACGAACGCAGAACTCTAACAATCCAACATCAATAATATTCTCTCTTCGCGCCACACCTACACGCTCTGCAAAGTTGCGTATGCTTTCAGGTGTATAGCCTCTTCTTCGCAATGCGCTAATGGTCGGCATGCGCGGATCATCCCATCCACTCACATGCTTGTCATTTACCAATTGCAATAATTTTCGTTTGCTCATCACCGTATAATTTAAATTGAGTCGAGCAAACTCATACTGGTGACTTGGAAACAATTCTAATTTACTGATAAACCATTCGTACAATGGGCGATGAACTTCAAACTCAAGTGTACAAATAGAATGAGTAATTTCTTCGATGGCATCACTTTGTCCGTGTGCAAAATCGTACATTGGATAAATACACCATTCGCTTCCTGTGCGATGATGATCGGTATGTTTGATGCGATACAATATGGGATCACGGAAATGCATGTTTGGTGACGTCATATCAATGCGTGCACGCAACACTTTTTCTCCGTCTTTAAATTCTCCTTTACGCATACGCGCAAATAAATCTAAGTTCTCTTCTGTAGTACGTAAACGATATGGACTTTCCATACCGGGTGTGGTTGGAGTACCTTTCATATTTGCAATTTCTTCTGCACTACTATCGTCTACATACGCTAAATTTTTTTCGATGAGTCGAACCGCAAAAGCATATAGCTTCGAGAAATAATCGGAAGCATAAAACTCATTCGCCCACTCGAAGCCCAACCATTTAATATCGGCTTTAATGCTCTCTACGTATTCCGTTTCTTCTTTCTCAGGATTTGTATCATCAAAACGCAAATTTGTTTTTCCTCCAAACTGTTGAGCAATTCCAAAGTTTAAACAAATCGATTTAGAATGTCCAATATGCAAATAGCCATTGGGTTCCGGAGGGAAACGAGTAAGCACTCTTCCTCCGTGCTTTCCGTTTTTAACATCCTCTGCTATAATTTCGGCTAAGAAATTGGGGCCTTTTTCTGTACTCATAATGCTGCAAATTTACAATAATAGCTGAATGAAATTATATTCTAATCTAATAATTTACTTCAATATTCTTAAAAGGTTTGCAACCTTTACAATGGAAGAATGGCTCGATATTATTTCTATGGTTAAATCCAAATTTTATTTTATTACTCCCTCTTGCAGGGAGAGGCCAAGGAGGGGCTTGAACTTTAATTCGACTATTCTCGTTTTTAAATCGATCATTCGCTTTAAAGCGGAGGAAATTTTCTCGCAACCCTCGGCAAGCTCAGGTTAAAAAGGCGCAGAGCCGCAAAGTTGTACGAAAGAAAAATTGTCTAACAAAAGTTGTATTTGCATTTATCAACTAAAATTCTATTTGTTGAACAATGATAAATTCTCTTGCCCCAATAAAATCCTCGATGCACTAAGTAGTAAAAACTACTTTTCTTTGATGAGTCTGAATAAATCGATGGATTCTATCCCTGAATAGTGAAATGAAAAAGTAGATAATTACAGATAATGCGCTGTATACATCCTTAAAGAATAAATATTCAGATAGGGAGGACAAAACAAGAAATCGAGCATGAAATCTATTCCCTAGTAAGCACTTTGAAATCGATTAATTCGCTCGAAAACCTCGTGTTTACCAAACAAAGCTACCATCCCAAATAAATCCACACCGCTGCCTTGTCCACTCATGATCACACGAAACAATTGCAATACATCGCCTGGCTTTATTCCTTGGTCAATGGCCAACTTTTCAAATGCTGCTTTTGTTAATTCCGCATTAAATTCAGAAACACTAGAAAGTGCCTCTGGGAGATTTTTCAAGAAAACTTTAGCAGCATCATTCCATCTTTTAGAAATCACTTTATCATCATAGGAGGTTGGCGCTTCAAAAAGATACTTCCCCATTTCATAAAATTCATTTTCAAATTGCACTCTTTCTTTTAAAAGTTTTACAGCTCCTGTTGCATAGAATAATGTAGCCAATGGATGATCTGCGCCTAAAATATTTTTTAATTGATGATAGAAATGCTCTCCTAAAATGGCATCATCGGTATGTCGTAATCGTTGCTCATTGAACCATTTTGCTTTATCTGGATCAAAGCGTGCACCCGCTTTGTGAACACGATCGAAGGAAAATGTTTTTACTAATTCATCTAAAGAAAAAACTTCTTGCTCTGTACCTGGATTCCATCCAAGTAGTGCTAACATATTAATAAACGAATCGGCATAATATCCTTTTTCACGATACCCGCTCGATATTTCTCCTGTGATGGGATCTTTCCATTGTAAAGGAAAAACAGGAAATCCCAATCGGTCGCCATCGCGTTTACTTAATTTTCCATTTCCTTCTGGCTTCAGTAATAGAGGAAGATGGGCGTACTGAGGCATCGGAATTCCCAGCGATTGATAAATCAAAATATGCGCGGGTGCAGAAGGTAACCATTCCTCCCCTCGAATAGCATGTGTAATTTCCATCATGATATCATCAACAATATGTGCAAGATGATACGTCGGCATTCCATCGGCTTTAATTAAAACTTTATCATCAACCAATGCGCTATCAAAAGAAACTTCACCTCTTACCATATCCGTGAACGTTAGTGTTTGGCCGGGCTGAACTTTAAGTCGGATAACATAAGATGTGTCTTGATCCAAAAGATGTTTTGTTTCTTGCTCGGCTAAGCTCAGCGAATTTCGTAAATTCATTCGAGTGAATGCATCATATTGCCATCCGTGTTGGCCTGCCGACTCAGCATTCTTCCGCGCAATATCTAAATCCTCTGCACTATCAAAAGCATAATAGGCATTACCACTATCTAATAGTCGTTTCGCATAGTCCATATAAAATCCTTTGTGCTTTCTTTCGCTTTGACGATATGGTTCGTATTTACCACCAAAACTCACCCCTTCGTCTGGAATAATGCCACACCAATTCAAGGCTTCAATAATATATTCTTCAGCACCGGGCACGTAACGATTTTGGTCAGTGTCTTCTATACGCAAAACGAATTGACCGTTATGTTGCTTAGCAAATAAATAAGCATAAAGTGCAGTGCGAACACCTCCCATATGAAGGGGCCCGGTTGGTGAAGGAGCGAAACGAGTTCTGATCATTTTGAAATGGTGTACTTAGTATAATAAACATACAAAAATATACATTCTAATTGAAATGAAAGACGCTGCTTCTCTGCTAATCCTTAAAATACTACAATAAGTACTTATACAATTCTGCGATCGTTTCGTGGTACTCTTTTTCAATTTGTATAAAGTCTAATTGCGCGTCGGTATAAAAGTTAATCTCCATTAAGTATTGCATCGTTGTAATTTCACCCAGTGCAAGTGCTTTATTAAATAAAGCCGTGTTATTAAGCGTGTAGAAAATAGTCTGATATTCGAGCAAGGTAATTTTAAGATTGGTGTATCGCTCGTAAATGTGCTTGATATGGTAGTAATGTTCGTTAGTATGCGCAATAAGCTGTGACTCGCTATAGAGAAGTTGCGATTTTTTTTGCTTTACCGAATTTTTATTTTCCCACAACGGAACTGAAATTCCAATTGTACACGATGTCTCTCCCTTTTAACGATTACTGCTTTAAAAATAATACTGCCTTCAAAAATGTTTTTTACATCGATTGATATTAGTTGTTTTAAATGTTTAATTTGTGAAGCAAGCCTGATTTTCTATCATACAAAAAGTACTTCTTGCGGATATATGAAATTCTATTTCTTCCGTATTTAAATTACTTTTATGATTATGTATTCATGTGTATTCAAAATTACACGGTCGCCTTCGCTTTTACCCAACAATATTTCTCCTAGTGGTGATTGTAATGAGAGAAGCATTAAATCCTGTGTGTTTGCTTTTATTTTTCCTAATCCTACACTCAACAAAAAAAATCCTTTGTTGGTTTCAATCATTGAGCCTAATTGAATTTTGGCTGAAACGATTTCAAAATTTATTTTATCAAAGTACTCCTTCATCGTCATCAGCTCTTGATACTGTCGCCCCAACTTCTCTTGCTCTAGGTTCATCATGGCTCGTGCTGTTTCATGTTTATCGCCAGCTGAGCTTTTAGATTCATTGGCAGCGCCCTCCTGAAGCGCCTTCCCTTGTAATTCTATTTCTGCTATTCTCTGTTCCATCTGTTGTCGAGAATGGAGAATTAGCTGTTTCTTCTCTATTATATTCATCGCTACATTTTCTCCTACAAAGCTACGTTTTTTGCCTCGAAGCGAAGGTTTGATAGACGGGGTAGCGTCTAATGATTTCTACACCATAACCTCTCCGCCATGAAAACAATAATATTGCTTGTCGTTCTTTCTTTTGGTGAATGTTCTTTTGCTCAATCACCCGTTATTACCTCTTGGCTTCATAATACATCAGGTAAAAAAGGAGGCCATTATGTAAGCGGGAATTCAACGGCTAGAAAAACATTAAAAAAAGAGTCTATTTAACTTTCACCCCTTCCATTTTCCTAACTTCTCCGCGCTCGTAGGTGGTCGTTAAAAGTAATTCTCCACTTTCATCCCAAACTTTCCAATCACCTTCTTTCAAACCTAATCGATATTTTCTTTCTTCCTTTGGTTTGCTGTTTTTAAAATAAAATTTGTGGACTCCATTTTCTAATCCTTCAAAATATTCTCCTTCAAATGATTTTTTTCCATCTGCATATAGTTGAATCCACACGCCATCTTGATTTCCTTCAACATAATTTCCTTCTGCGATGTATTCACCATTCTTATACTTCCATTTTCCATCGCGTTTACCCTCTACCATATTACCCTGCGCAATGATGTTTCCTTGTTCATCAAATTCTGAACTCGCTCCATTTTCTGTGCCTCCTGAATAATTTTCTTCGCGCAATAATTTTGCATCTGGATAAAACCATTTCCAATTCCCATCAGGTTTATTTATTAAATAATTACCTTGTTGTTGTATTTGTTTATTCGAATAATAAAACATCCAAGGACCATCTCTAAGTCCATCTTTAAAGCTCCCCTCCCACTTCGTATTTCCATCTCTATAAAAATACTTCCACTTTCCTTGTTGTCTACCCTGTGCATCTACGGTGCCTCCTGCTGCATACACTTTATCTTTTTCGTAAAGTTTGCTGATGGTAATATTTCCTTCTTTATCAAACTCTCTGTAAACGCCCTCTTTTACGCCGTTTATAATATTTACAGAACTTTTGGGTCTACCGTTGTTGTGATAGTCGCGTTTAATATCCAATTTAACATTCGCTAGTTCATCCTCCACCATCTCTCCTCTCTTCCACACTTCCATTCTCAATACAATTCCATCTGGACTCAGCCATCTGAACACACCGTTCTTCATATCATCTTTCCAAACTCCATCTTCCTTAACAACTCCTGAAGGGTAAAATTCTTTCCAGGCTCCCTGTTTGAAACCAAACTTATCGTAACGATTTATTTTATCTTGTTTAACAAAAAATCCATTTTTATAAGTAGTGAGTGTAATAATTCTTCCTTCCTCTGAAAATTCTTTTGCAATGCCTTCTTCTAACCCTCCACTTAGTAAAATTGTTTTTTCTAAATATCCTTTCTCATGATAATAATGCGCAATACTATCTGTAATACCATTCACCATCCAACGTTGAATATACACTTTACCGGTTGGAAAATAATCATACTGCCATCCACTTTTTATATTGTTGCGGTAATTAATATCCGAATTTTTTTTTCCTTCTTCATTGTAAAAAATCCATAAACTATCAAGTTGTCCATTCACACGATTTCCTTCTGATTTAATATTACCATTTTCATAATAAGATTTCCAGTATCCATCCGGCTGTCCGTTTTTAAAATTTCCTTCAGAACTTAATTTTCCGCTTGCATAATAATATTTCATAGGACCGTCTGCCTGTCCATAGGATATAGTAGAAAGTAAAATGAATAAAAAAAGAATTCTTTTCATAGAGAAGGCTAATATACAATCAAAAATCATGTGTTATTGTAATCTAACCGTAGAATATTAAAGTACTTATTAAACGGCCGTAGTTGCACTTATTTCCAACATACGCTGAAGAGGTTTAAGTGCATCATTAAACAAAAAGGGATCAATTTGCACTTCGGGTAACTCATACTTTAAACATAAATACACTTTTTCGAGCGTATTTAATTTCATGTGCGGACAATCATTACATGCACAATTATTATTAGGAGGAGCCGGAATAAATGTTTTTCCAGGAGATGATTTTTGCATCTGATGTAAAATTCCACTCTCTGTACCAACAATAAATGTGGTAGCTGGA
>CAIXTT010000036.1 GCA_903922455.1 uncultured Bacteroidota bacterium
AAAATAGTCTTTCTCGTTTCATACAGACAAGGAAACAAGAAGTTTTTTTTGAACACAACTTAACTATTTGTTAATTAATATTTAACGGACTTATTCAACAATCGGTGACCGCTCAAAGGGTAAACTTCTGTCAAATTGATAGCGATAGGTTTGCAGCGTTCTCCATAGCTGAGTATCAAGGTTTTCAGCAACCTTTATCATTTTGGGATTAAAATCTCCAATCCAGCTGATCACGAAATCTTTATAATTCCCTCTAGCGTTGATGGAGATTTCGCCTTCTATCACCAAGGCCGCTTCTACGCCTTTTCCATGCCACTCGCGCACTACTCCAAATACTACACCCACTAAACGGGTATTGGTACGGAGATGCTTGTGATAAAGAAACTTTAATTTCCCAATCGCATTGAGGTTACCATTCACATGTTTAAAAATTTGGTTCAACTCCGGAATGCATAAAAATAATCCAATGGGTGCTCCATCGTAATACGCAAAGATGATGGCATTGGGATCCATCACTTGTTTTATGGCTCTAAAAACTTTTTGTGACCCTGAGGTGGTCATGGGTTTAAAATGGGAATGACCGCCCCATGCTGCGTTGTAAACGGTTTTGAAGTTTTCGGCAACCTCATCAACGTTCATCCCACGAATATTGGATACCGTGAACTTGGGATCGCTTTTTAAGCTGTTGTATTTGCGATAGAATATGGCTTGCGGTTTTACCTGTAAACTCCTCCAGTATATATGTTGGTTGAAGTAAACGCCAAAGCCGTAATTGATGAATAAATCTTGATAGTAGGGCGGATTGTAGCTCATGAGATAGATGCCCGGCTCGTTCCAATTGGTTACCTGACAACCCCAAAACTGACTACGATCGCCAAAGTTGATGGGTCCGTCCATGGCCTCCATGCCTTGATTCTCGAGCCATGATTTGCCGGCATCAAATAGAAAGTTCGCTGCATCTTGATCATTTATACACTCAAAAAATCCGAGGCCACCCGTTTTGAATTGGGTGGTGTCAACATCTTTTGGGTTGATGAATGCAGCGATGCGTCCAATTTTTTCGCCTTTATCGTCGAGCAAAATCCAGCGAATGGCCGTTGCACCTTCTTTGTAAAGTTTGTTCTTTTGTTGATCAAAAACCTTTTCAATATCTTGAATTAAATGCGGTATCCACTGTGGATCATTTTTATAAATAGAGTAGGGTACCTGATGGAATTGATGAATTAAAGCACTTCCTGACACTTCCTGCAAACGCATAGCTAACAATTTTTACAAATCTACCTAAATTATGTTTTTAACCAATCCGTAGTGGTTGTTGCTAAGATAAAGCGCCCATCTTCCTTCCTTTTTTTAGATTTGCAATATGCAATCGAAAGTAGTTATTATCACAGGCGGTGGATCGGGCATCGGCAAAGCATGTGCTTCCGCCTTTTTAGCGCGCGGTTATCGCGTCGTGATCTCAGGTCGGCGAATGGAGAAGTTGCAAGAAGTAATTGGCGAGTTTAACCCTTATTCAGAGCATATTTTGGCGGTTCAGGCTGATGTAAGTGATGAAGAAGATGGGAAACGTATTATTGATGAAACCCTCGCCAAGTTTGGGCGCATCGATGTACTCATTAATAATGCTGGAATTTCCATGCGTGCTCTTTTCGAGGAGATGGATTTAACCGTGTTGAAAAGATTGATGGATACCAATTTTTGGGGCGCCGTGTATTGTACTAAATATGCCTTGCCTCATTTGTTGGAATCAAAAGGCAGTGTAGTGGGTATTTCATCCATCGCTGGAAAGAAAGGTTTGCCCGGTCGCACTGGTTATTCAGCGTCGAAGTTTGCGTTAGAAGGATTTCTGGAAACACTCCGCATCGAAAATTTAAAAAAGGATTTACATGTTTTGGTTGCTTGTCCTGGATTCACGGCATCGGAAATTCGAATTTCTTCTCTTTCTGCAGATGGTAGTGCGCAAGGAGAGAGTCCGAGGGAAGAAAGTAAAATGATGTCGGCACAAACCGTAGCTCACGAAATTGCAGAAGCCGTAAAGAACCGCAAGCGCGATTTGGTGTTAACGTTTAATGGTCGATTGACTGTTTGGTTGAATAAATTCTTTCCTGCCTTTATGGATAAACAAGTGTATAAACACATGGCCAAAGAACCGGGATCACCTTTCAAATAAAAAAAATATTAAAAGAATAAAAAAATGAATATAAAAAATTGGTTTTTGTTGATGGGTCTTTGCGCTCTGGTTGCGTGTACACGTCCACAAGTAAGTTTGCAGGAGAAAATTTCGGTGGCAGAAAATGCGCTCGACTTAGATTCTACGCCTATTCCCAGCAAGAATAAAGCGACAGAACTAATCAAAATGTATTTAGACTATGCCGATAATTACAAAGACGACACATTATCTCCTTCGTATTTATTTAAAGCAGGAGAAATGAGTATTGCGGTTGGTAAATTCGATCAATCCATTGAATTGTTTGGAAGAGTGCAGCGTTATCCCAATTCTAACAAAGCGGGCTCTGCTTTATTTATGCAAGGCTTCGTAGCTGAAAATCACAAACAAGATGTAGAGCAAGCCAAAGTATTTTATCAAAAGTTTTTGGAAAAATATCCCGATCATGTGTTGGCAAACGATTGTCGCATGTTATTGCAACAATTGAGTTTGAGTCCAGAAGCATTGATTGAAATGTTCGAAAAACAAAATGGAATGACGGTAAGCGATTCGCTTCCCCAGTAAATCATTGCTTGTATGTTGGAAAAGAAATTAAATAAAAAGGAAAAATTTGCGGCTACTGCAAAAGCAAAGGGAAACGATACGGCTGCTCAACCGATCAAGAATGATTTCCCTACATGGTGGGCTTGGCTGCCTGCACTATTAGGATTCTTAGTGTATGCAAATACATTAAATTTCGGATTCGTTTTAGATGATTATGCCGCTATCCTCGAAAACACGAGCACGCAAAAAGGATTTGCTGCCCTCGGCGAAATCTTTTCCACCAGTTATCGCTATGGATATATTTTGATTGCCGATGAGTTGTATCGTCCATTGCCCAAAGCCATCTTCGCCATTTTTTGGGATCTGTTTCCCAACAATGCAACTCCCGGACATCTGCTCAACGTATTCCTTTTTGCATTCACTTGTTATTTCATATTTCGTTTGCTGAGCAAATGGTTTCCGAATCAACAAAAGTTAGCATTGCTTACGTCATTAATCTTTGCTGTTCATCCCATCCACACCGAAGTAGTGGCCAACATCAAAAGCTTGGATGAAATATTATCCTTTCTACTCTGTCTATTGAGTCTCAATCAATATTTAACTTACAAAGAGAAAGGCAACATGTCATCTATCTTTTTAGCAATGCTCTTGTATTTCGCGGCTTATCTTTGCAAAGAAAGCACCATCTCCTTCCTTCCTGTTTTTCCTTTGTTTGTTTATTTTAAGGGAAAATTGAATTTAAGTCTAGAATTAGAGTCAAGGTCTGGACTTCAGTCCGGACCCAAAGAAAATGTTTCTCAAAAACAATTATCAGTAGATGGAAATCAATCCAGCCATAATCAAATCCCTTGGGCTGGACTTCAGTCTAGCCTAAAAGGAATTCAATGGATGATAATACCCACCATCATTTTCCTCCTCATCCGACATTCTATTTTAAACAGCTCAGACATATTTTCGGCTGCACCACCTTCGGTATCGGATAATGCTTTAATGTATGCCAAAGATTCACTAACACAACTCACCGGAGCGGTGGCCATGTTGGGATTGTATCTATATAAATTGATTGTACCCATTAATTTGAGTTTCGATTTATCGTTTCCCGAAATTTCTCCCGCTAAAATCGGCGATTGGAAATTTATTGTTTCAGTGCTTATTCTTCTTACTCTCCTTGGATGGGCGATCAAGGAATTTAAAAAAGGAGCACTGATCAGTTTTGCGTTGTTCTTTTTCTTTATCACCGTTGCAGTTTCCTCCAACATTTTCATGCGTATTGGTACACATTATGGTGAGCGACTAATGTATGTGCCTTCTTTTGGAATTGTATTTTTAATTTCCATGTTGATCATTCATTTCCTCGAGAAGAAAGAATCATCTTCAAAAAGTTTCACCCTGCCAACGATGGCAGTCACTGGAATCATCGTCATTCTCTTCTCTGGACTCACCCTAGCACGCAATCCAGTTTGGGAAAGCAATGAGACCTTATACAACAGCGGACTCATCTCTGCTCCTAATTCCGCGCGCGTGCATTATTACGTAGGCCTTTACAAAGTAAAAACAGATTACTTAGAAACACTCCCCGAAAAAGATCGCGACGCAGCATTTAACGACGGTGTAGTCCATCTAAAAAAATCGATTGAATTATATCCCTACTTCACCGATGCCTGGACACAACTCGGCACCGCCAGTTATCGCGTAAAGAATTATCCGGAAGCCTTGAAATACTTTGAAGAAGCCGTAAAATTAAATCCATATGATCCGGTAGTACTCAACAATTCCGGCTCAGTGTATTTCGATATGCAAAATTACAACGAAGCACTAAAAAGATATCAGCAAGCCGTAAAATACAAACCTGATTATGCCGATGCGTTTATGAATATCGGATCATGCTACGGAGTAGGAGGGCAGTATGATTTAGCCATTACCAACCTCGAGCGCGCGGTACAAATTAATCCCAATCTAACTCAAGCCTATTATTTTCTAGGAGTAACTTGGCGCAACAAAGGAAACGAATCCATGGCGGCCAAGTATTTTGAGTTGGCGGATAAAACTCGTCGTTAGATGGAGATTGTTTTTAAATAAAAATTTCACTTTGGTTTTTAATGCTTCTGGCTACTAGCTTCTAGCTGCGTGAAATAGAACCCCAGAGGGGTTCAA
>CAIXTT010000037.1 GCA_903922455.1 uncultured Bacteroidota bacterium
AACCCCGCTGGGATTCTTGATTTTTAGGAGTCTGGCTAGTTTAAACCATGTCAAAGCACCTAAAATCTAACAACCAATCGCGAAACCTCGCGACTAACCACTAACATCTTTTTCCATAACTTTGTTAAAATCTACTTATGAAAAAGCCCATCAAAATAAAACCCCTCAATTTTTCCGGCGACTTCAAATACGCTCCTGCGCCAGAAGGGACGGAGCATATTCAAATGAAGGATAAATATTCTTTGTTTATCAATGGAAAATTTGTGGCTCCATCGAGCAAAAAATATTTCGATACGATAAACCCATCTACCGAAAAGAAAATTGCTTCTATTGCAGATGCGAATGCTACAGATGTAAATTTAGCAGTGAAGGCAGCTCGTACCGCTTATGATAAAACATGGTCGAAGATGCCCGCAGCTGAGCGTGGGAAATACTTGTACCGCATTGCTCGAATCATTCAAGAGAAAGCGCGTGAGTTAGCCGTGATTGAAAGTATGGACGGTGGTAAACCTATTCGTGAGAGTCGGGATATTGATGTTCCTTTAGCCGCTGCGCATTTTTTCTATTATGCAGGCTGGGCCGATAAATTGGATTATGCATTTCCAGGAAAGAAGGCGAGTTCAATCGGTGTAGCCGGACAAATTATTCCATGGAATTTCCCGCTCTTAATGGCAGCATGGAAAATCGCTCCCGCTCTAGCCTGTGGAAATACTGTGGTGTTAAAGCCTGCCGAAACAACGCCATTAACTGCATTGAAATTAGCAGAGATATTTCAGGAAGCAGATTTGCCGCCCGGGGTAGTGAATATAATTACCGGCGCCGGAGCTACTGGTGCTGCCTTGGTGAATCACCCTGGAATTGATAAAATTGCATTTACAGGTTCTACCGATGTAGGAAAACTGATACAAAAAGCAATTGCTGGAACCGATAAAAAATACACACTCGAGTTAGGAGGAAAAGCCGCTAATATTATTTTTGAAGATGCTTCCATTGATCAAGCCGTAGAGGGAATCATCAACGGAATTTTCTTTAACCAAGGTCATGTTTGTTGCGCAGGGTCCCGACTCTTTGTTCAAGAAGGCGTTGCGAAGGAAGTGATCCGAAAATTAAAAGATCGTATATCCACCCTGTTAGTAGGCGATCCGATGGATAAGAATACCGATATCGGCGCTATCAATTCGAAGGAGCAGTTGTCAAAGATTAAATCTTTAGTGAATGCAGGAATAAAAGAAGGCGGAGAATGTTGGCAACCCGATTGCACTATTCCCTCAAAAGGATATTGGTTCCGTCCAACCTTGTTTATGAATGTGGCTCAGTCGCATCGCATTGTACAAGAAGAAATTTTTGGACCTGTTTTAGCGATTCAAACTTTCCGCACGGTAGAGGAAGTAATCGAGAAAGCAAACAACACGCCTTACGGACTCAGCGGCGGCGTGTGGACCGATAAAGGCGCGAAAATATTTAATGTTACCAGTAAAATTAAAGCAGGTGTGCTTTGGGCAAATACGTATAATAAGTTCGATCCTACAAGTCCTTTCGGTGGATTTAAAGAGAGTGGAATGGGTCGTGAAGGCGGACTCCATGGATTAATGCCTTATGTAAAACTTTCTTAATATTTTTCTAGATCAAAATCAAGATGGCAACGAAAACAGATTCAAAAGCAAAACCAAAAACAACGGCTAAATCAGTCGTGAAGAGCGCAGTAAAGATAAAATCAGTTTCAAACAACGGTTCGACTAACGGTTATGCCGTAACGTCAACTCGATTGGACGTACGCAAAACGTATAAAATTTATATAGACGGAAAATTTCCACGTACGGAGTCGGGAAGAATTTATCCATTGAAAGACCCGGCTGGAAATATCATTGCGAATATTTGTCGTGGATCTCGAAAAGATTTACGCGAGAGCATCGTTTCCAATCGCAAAGCGCAGTCGGGATGGTCGAGTAAATCTGCTTACAACAAAGGACAAATTCTCTATCGCATCGCAGAAACATTAGAAAGCCGAAAAGCACAATTTGTAGATATCCTTTGCAAACAAGGAGACATTACAACCAATGCCAGGAAAGAAGTAGACACAGCGATTGATGCGTTGGTATATTATGCAGGATGGTGTGATAAATACATTCAAGTATTTAGCTCTGTGAATCCGGTAGAAAGTTCACATTTTAATTTCTCCTATCCCGAACCAACGGGTGTAGTTACCGTGATGGCACCGCAGAAGCAAGGATTACTAGGCATCGTCAATTTAATCGCTCCCATGATCATTGGTGGAAATGTATGTACTGTATTTGCGAGTGAAAAATATCCCATGACCGCAGTTGATTTCGCAGAAGTATTAAATGCTTCTGATGTTCCTGGTGGTGTGGTGAATATCATCACCGGTTTGCAAAAAGAATTTATTGGTCACGCTTCATCACATATGGATGTTAATGCCATTCTATTTTCTGATCTCGATCAAGCACAACGAAAAGACATTCAAGAAAACGCATCGTTAAATGTAAAACGTGTATTGGATTTTTCGAAAGAAGATATGTTGTCGCCGTATCGAATTTTGGCAGCTCAAGAAATTAAAACGACGTGGCACCCGGTTGG
>CAIXTT010000038.1 GCA_903922455.1 uncultured Bacteroidota bacterium
ATTCTTTGGGATCTTGATAGTCTTTATCTAAACCTCTTCGGAACTCTAAAATTTCTTCAATCGCTTTTTCATTCTCTGTTTGTGCAAATGCTGAACAGAAAATGAAGACACTGCAAATACTAAGAAGTAAATATTTCATCTGAAAAAATTAAGCTGGCTCAACTGTGAACTCGTAATTTTCCATGATCGGATTTGCCAACAATTTTTTGCAAGCTAATTCTACATTTTGCATGGCTTCTTCCTTCGACTTCGCTTCAATTTCTAAAGTGATGTGCTTTCCGATGCGAACATTTTCAATTTGAGAAAGGTCTAAGTTTTTCATGCTGCCAGTAACGGCGCGTCCTTGTGGGTCAAGCAATGCTTTTTGTGGCATTACATTGATATGTGCGTTGAATTTCATGTCGTTTTTTTATGTGGTGGAAAAATCAAGGACAAAATTACATAGAAAAGGAGGATGATCGGGGCGGCGGCAAATTTTAGTAGAAGAATGCATAAAATACTCACGATCAATAATAAGTAAACCCCTTTATTAACATTCCAGGCAAATGATTTGAATTTTAAAGCTAATAATGGAATTTCTGCTACCAATAAATAACTGGTTATTCCAGCAAATACAACTAGAAACAGAGGATGGTAAATATATTGGCTAAGTCCCCAAGTATCATCGGCTAAAATAAAAGGCATGCAAATGATCATCAATGTGTTAGCAGGCGTAGGTACGCCAATAAAATAAGAGCTTTGTCGAGTATCGATGTTAAACATGGCTAATCTTAAACAAGAAAAAATAGTCACAATGAACATAAAATATTGCCCCATCATCATCCATGTTGGATCAAAATCATACTTCGTGCTACCCATCACAAAAATGACATAGAGCATTAATCCTGGCACTAATCCAAAACTAACCATGTCAGCCAATGAATCGAGTTGCTTGCCTAATTCAGAGTAAGCATTGAATTTACGAGCGACAAATCCATCTCCAAAATCAAGCAACGCTGCAATGAAAATAAACATGCTTGCTGTCGTTAATTCTCCATTGAAAATGGAAGCAATAGCCAAGCAACCGCAAAACAAATTGGCTATAGTCATTAGATTGGGTAAATGGCGCATGGGGACGAAGATAATTGATATAGCCTTAGTTCATGCGTCGCCCTATGGAATTATCCATGGTCAATCGTCTATTCTGATGGATGAATTTTAATGTTAATATTTTACATTAATAATACAGATTTAAGAGGCAAACCTACTTACTTTTGATTTTCAGAACATTCACGCCAGTCCTTGCGTACAATCGTCTTCAGAGCATAATTTTTATATCTGAAAAGCGTTTGTATGCCACAACCTACTAATTATGCAAAAATCAAAATTTTATTTAAGCGCTGTTGCCGGACTCCTTAGTACCGCTTTAGTTGCACAAACTCCTAAATACAGTAATGAATTTTTAGCCATTGGTGTGGGAGCTCGAGGTCTCGGATTGAGCGGAGCAATGTCGGCGATGGTGAATGATGCTACGGCTGGTTATTGGAATCCTGCAGGATTAACAAAAGTAAAAGGCAATCTGCAAATCGCTTTAATGCACAGTGAGTATTTCGCAGGCATTGCAAAGTACGATTATGGTTCTTTTGCTGCACCCATCGATGCCACCAAAACAATTGGTGTTTCAATCATTCGTTTTGCAGTAGATGATATCATCGACTCCACCGATTTAATCGACAAAGATGGAAACATCGATTACGATCGATTGAAGTCTTTCTCTTCCGCTGATTATGCGTTTTTGTTTTCGTACGCTCAAAAAACTAAAATCACGGGATTGAGTTTAGGCGCTAATGCAAAAGTGGTGCATCGTAAAGTGGGTGATTTTGCTAAAGCTTGGGGATTTGGTTTAGATGCAGGAGCGCAGTATGAAAAAGGAAAATGGACATTCGCTGCCGTTGGGAAAGATATTACTTCTACCTTCAATGCGTGGACATACAATACCGAAAATTTAGAAGCTGTATTTAATCAAACCGGAAATGCTATTCCAGAAAATGGATTAGAAGTTACCTTGCCAAGATTAATTTTAGGAACCGCTTTCAAAACAAATATTATCAAAAAAATTACGGTGAATCCTGCTCTCGATCTTGATATCACTTTTGATGGTAAAAGAAATGTTCCGGTGAAAACAAATGTGATGAGTATTGATCCTAAAATAGGAGTGGAGTTCGGATATGATGATTTCATCTTCTTGAGAGCAGGCTTAGGAAACATTCAAACGATTAAAAATATTGATGCTAGTACATCAACTACTGCACAACCCAATATTGGTATTGGGTTGCGTTTAAGGAATGTAATTATTGATTATGCATTAACGAATATTGGAAATTCTTCTGAGTCATTATACTCGAATGTGTTTTCACTGAGATTGAATATTGTGAGAAAGGAAGGTTCTTCAAGTAAAAAATAATAATCTTACATGAAACAATTTTACGCACTAATCACCGCACTTCTATTTGCCCAAACTATTTCCTATGCACAGCCATACGGAAATGAATGGATTGCATTTACAAGCGGGCAACCATTATCCACACAACAGTACTTTCGAATTGGTGTTTGGCAAGAGGGAATCTACCGAGTTTCTTATGCCGATATGCAAAACAATGGCGTTCCAGTAACATCTTGGTTTAGCCCCAACCGTTTTCAAATGTATGCTAACGGTAAAGAACAATTCATTCATGTTGCCGATGTGAATGGGGATAATATTTTTGGCCCTGGTGATTATGTTGAATTTTATGGAAAGGGAACCGATGGTGCTTATGATCGTGCTTTGTATGTGAATAATGAAGACCAGCCTAATCCTTACTTTAGTATTTATAACGACACCGCTTCTTATTTCTTGACGTATTCTCCGTTTTCTACGAACAACAGAAGGATGCCTCTATTAACAGATAATAATTTTGGTGCTTATTCTCCAGAATCTTATTTCATCTCTGAAAATGTTAAAGTGTATGGTGCTGAATACAATATTGGATGGCGAGATTTTAATGATATTGCTGATAATTCTTTTTCTGAGGGCGAAGGTTTTTTATCCAATAGAATTAGTAAGCAAGCTCCTTTTGATATTAATTTTTCGATTGCAAAATCAGTTTCATTGGGTACACTTCCTACCCTAGAAGCTAGGGTGATGGGCGCTAATGCAAATGCACATCCCTATCAGTTGAAAAGTGGTGGTAATGTATTAATCGATACCTTGTTTTATGCATATGAATTGGTAAAGCATAATTTTGATATTACTAATTTACCATCGAGTGGAAATTTCACTTTTCAATTTACGCCACTCAATGATTTGACATTTCCAGGTAATTTGAATTACATGCAAATTGCCTACGCCAAATTGCGCTATTCAAGAAGTTTTGATTTTAATGGTGAAACGCTTCCAATAAAATTAGCCGTGAATAGCGCTTCTACAAAAGCATTATTAGAATGTACGAATCTGAATGCCTCTGCTCCTCGCATTTATGTAATGAGTGGCGATACCATAAAGTTATTACTCCCAACACTTGTGGGAGGTGTGTACAAAGGATTAGTTCCCACGAGTGGGCAAGAACAAAGTTGTTATATGCTTGATAATAGCCAAGTGTTTTCTTTTTCTGGAAACGCAACGATGAAAAGTGTAAATGTAGATACCGATCCAGTGAAGTTTGCACGATTTAATAATTTTAAATTAACGGGTGCTAATTCCGATTTTTTATTAGTATCTAATAAATCAATTTGGAATGGAGCATTATCTTATGCTGGATACCGAACTACAAAGGGATACAATGTATTGCTCGCTGATATAGATGAATTATATGACCAATTCGCATGGGGCATTAAAAAGCATCCTTTGTCAATTCGTAATTTTTGTGATCAGTTGATCGATAATAATTCAGTCGATCCTCGGTTTTTATTGCTACTAGGAAAGTCAGTGCTTTCACAAAATGCGAGAAGTGGTACTGCGTATGGATTAAATTTAATTCCAACGTATGGTGAGCCTGCATCTGATCAAATTTTCACTTCGCATTTAAATACAAATAAGTTTGCTCCTGAAATTGCGACAGGTCGTATTTCAGCACAAAATGATGTCGATGTTAATGCGTACTTAAATAAATTAATTTCATTTGAATTGCAACAAACATTGCCGCCGTCTGATTGGATGAAGAATGTACTTCATTTTGGTGGCGGAACAGATTTAAATGAACAGAATTTTTTATCAAGCAAATTGAGTGTTTACGAACAAATCATTGAAGATACTTTGTTTGGTGGTAATGTCACTACCATTTTGAAGAGTTCTACGGCGCCCATTCAATTAAATTTGGGTCAGTACATTCAACAATTGATTGATACTGGCTGTAGCATGATGACATTCTATGGTCACGCTGCTGGAACATCATTTGATATTTCTACTGACGATCCAGAAAATTATAATAATAAGGATCGCTATCCTGTAGTGCTTGCACTATCTTGTTTTGTTGGAGATATTCATACAACCAGTCGCTTACTTAACGAACGATTTGTATTAACTCCTGACAAAGGATCCATTGCGTTTATTGCGTTGCCTGATAAAGGATTGATTGATCCTCTCCATTTTTATTCAACCCGCTTTCATGAAGTCGGCTTCAGAGATTATTATGGCTATACTGTTGGAGAAGTGATGAAGAAGACAGTTGAAGATATTTACGATTCATTGAACTTTGATGTGAAGAGTGTCTGTATGAATATGACATTGCATGGCGATCCTGCCATTAAAATGAATGTATTTGAAAAACCAGATTATGAAATAAAGAATGCAAATATTTTTTATGATCCCGCTATCGTAACAACGGAAATGGATAGCTTCATCGTGAAGATTGCGATTGCTAATTTGGGAAAGAATACAAGCGAAACCATGCATGTGTTGATTAGCCGAACTATGCCCGCAGGAAATAAACGTGATACCATCATTGCAGTTCCTTATATTTCTTTTGTCGATACGTTAAATATTACCTTGCCTGTTGATTTTAAAGATGGTGCCGGACTTAATATGTTTGAAATTACAGTCGATGTATACAATGAAGTGGATGAAATTGACAACGTTGGAAATAATGTTGCAAAATCCCAATTGCTAATTAATTCTACCGACATTAATCCTGTTTTTCCGCAAGAGTATGCTATAGTTCCAAATGGAAATATCGTATTAAAAGCAACCACAGCAGATTTATTTGCAGCGGCAAAGAATTATCGTTTTGAAGTGGATACATCTTATTTTTTCAATAGTCCCAATAAAGTTTCAGGCGTAGCCAATAATGCATTTGGTATTATATCTTGGAGCATTCCAATAACATTAGATTCGAACAAAGCATACTATTGGCGTGTGGCAAATGACTCAATTATGAGTTTGGATACAGCAATATCTTCTAAATATCAATGGAAGGTGAGTTCCTTTTTGTTTAAGCCGGGTAAAACAGGTTGGTCGCAAGCGCATTATTACCAATTTAAGGAAAACACTTTGTCTAACATGTTATGGGTGGATTCTGCTCGACAAACGAAGTTTGTTTCTTCCAATTATTCATTGTTGATGACGCATGAGTTAAATCGTCCGAGCTATGAAATTAATGGTGTGAATATGGATTATGGTGGATGTTTTGGTCTCGCACAAATTGCAGTTGCTGTTTTGGATTCGATTAATTTCGAAACACCATGGACAGCTGATTCTTGTACTAATTATTTTGGAAATTATAATTATTATAGGTGTAATACGGCACAAGGATGTGGATTTAGAACTCGTCCTGATAAGTATTTCTTGTTTAATGTTGGGCTTACCTCTGGAATCGATAGTCTTGCTGATTTTATTCAGAATGATGTACCAGATGGAAATTATCTATTGAGTTGGACCACTTTTTCTGCTCCATTTAGTACGTTGAATTCGTTGAGTAGTGCGTATAATTCGATAGGCGTTCCTCAGTTTAGCAGCCTTCAAACGGGCGATAAGTTTATGATGTTTATGAAGAAGGGTGATCCTTCCTCTGTCATTTTTAAAAAGGGATTGTATCCTGATAGTTTATTACGAATCGATTATCTATTGACTCGTGATTGGGATAAAGGTTTTCAATCTTCTTCTGTAATTGGACCCGCTACCGCATGGAATCAATTGTATTGGAATTATACACATCTAGAATCTGGAATTTCTCCCGATAGTATCTATTTGCAAGTATTCGGAATTGCTACTACTGGTCAAGAAGTGTTGTTGATGGATTCACTGGTGGATACAACGAATCCCATTGATTTAAGTATGATTAGTGCTTTGACTTTTCCTAATTTACGATTGAGGTCTTACATGGAAGATTCTCAATTACGAACTCCACCACAAATGGAAAAGTGGCAAGTATATTTTGATCCCGTTCCGGAAGGTTCTTTGAATACGAATTATTATACATTCTTTAAGGATTCGGTTCAAGAAGGGGAGACCATCAGTTTAAGCATGGCATTTGAGAATATTAGTAGTCAGAAGATGGATACGTTGTTGGTGAATTATTTTGTTTATGATGCCAATAATATTCGCAGAAATATTTCTTCGGTAAGGCTTCACCGTGACCTTCCTGCAGGCGATACGATCATGTGTCATGTGAGCTTTAGTTCCCTTACCTATAAAGGCACTAATAGCTTATGGATTGAAGCCAATCCGAATAAAGATCAGCCTGAACAATATCATTTTAATAATATTACCAGTTTGAAGTTTACAGTAAACCCGGATATTACAAATCCATTGTTGGATGTTACTTTTAATGGTTTGCATATTTTGAATGGTGATATCGTTTCGTCTCGTCCAGAGATTTTGATGAAACTGAAGGATGAGAATAAATATTTAGCATTGAACGACACATCGAATTTCCGAATTTCATTGCGTTCACCTTCTGGACAACTGCAATATTTACACTTCGAGCCCGCACCGGGATCAAACGTTACGAATACGCTGTTGAGTTGGCTTCCTGCTGCATTACCAAACAATAGTTTCCGAATCGATTATCATCCTCATCTTTTAGTGGATGGAGTGTATGAGTTGGCCGTTGAAGCTAAAGACGAAACTGGAAACTTAAGCGGAATTTTCGATTATAAAATTCAATTTGAAGTCATCAATAAGAGCACCATCACGGAAGTAGTGAATTATCCAAATCCATTTAGTACATCTACTCGATTTGTATTTATGCTTACAGGATCTGAAGTGCCTACCGATTTTAAAATTCAAATCATGACCGTCACCGGAAAAGTAGTTCGTGAAATTATGAGAGAGGAATTAGGTGCTATTCGTATTGGTAGAAATATTACCGATTATGCTTGGGATGGTAAAGATGAGTTTGGGGATCAATTGGCGAATGGCGTTTATGTTTATCGCGTGATCACCAGCATCAATGGCTCCAACATCGAAAAAAGAGAAACCAACGCCGATCAATATTTCAAAAAAGGTTGGGGTAAAATGTATTTGATGCGATAATGTAAAATGCAAACCACAACCATGGGTACAACCCCCAAAACTTAGGGTTTAGACCCTAAGTTTTGGGGGTTGTGATTTTATCGTTCCCCCGTCAATTTTCCAAACGCAAGTGGTTTTTCATTCACCTCGTCGTAATCAACTCTTCGATTAATAATATCTACTGCTGTATAGATAGCTTCTCGTAATGACGATTCGCTTGCGATTCCTTTTCCTGCAATATCATACGCCACCCCATGATCTGGTGAGGTACGTACTACCGGTAAACCTGCTGTGAAATTCACACCATTCTCAAATGCAAGTGTCTTGAATGGAATTAATCCTTGATCATGATACATCGCTAAAACAGCATCAAACTTTTCTTGCTGTCCAGTTCCAAAAAATCCATCTGAAGAGTATGGACCAAAAACTAATAATCCTGCAGCAAAAGCTTCTTTGATTGTGGGCGCAATGATGTCACGATCTTCATTTCCAATAACGCCAGAATCGCCCGCATGTGGATTTAAACCCAATACAGCAATCCTAGGTTTGCGAATTCCAAAATCACGTTTGAGTGATTTGATCATCACATTTAATTTTTGTTTGATGCGGTCACTGGTTATCAATGGCGCTATTTTCGAAACAGGAACATGACCCGTTACTAAGGCAACTCTTAAATTACCATTCACTAAAAACATTAAATAATCCGAAGTGTTAAATGCTTCGGCTAAATATTCTGTGTGTCCAGAAAATCCACCTTCCGGAGCAATACTGTGCTTGTCGATAGGTGCCGTAACTAAAGCATCTATAAATCCACTTTTCAAATCGTTGGTAGCGGCTTCTAAAGCTTTCATCGCATACGGACCATTGACATGGGAAGCTACACCCATTTCAATTTTCAATTCTTCCTCCCAGCAATTAATTAAGTTTACTTTTTTTGGAATGATATCTTGAATACTTCGAATGGTATTGAAATTAAATTCCTGTAGATTTAATGTCTTTCTGTAATGTGAAATCACTTTGCTATTTCCGTAAATAATAGGAGTGCAAACCTGTGTAATGCGATTGTCAGATAAAGCTTTGATCACTACTTCCGGACCAATTCCATGGATATCCCCAATACTGATTCCTACTTTTATTCTGCCTTCGTTTTCTGTGCTCATTTCGTTTTATTTTCTAATAGATGAGAGGATAGAACTGTGTACTGCGTAGGTTGTGCGACATAAATGCATTAAAGTCATTAAGTGATTTAATATCTAATGTCATATATGTAATGAACTAAGCAGTATGAAAAATATTTTGTTTGTTTTTATTTTCCAGCTAATTTTTTAATGTATTCAAATAATAATCGAACACCTACTCCAGTCCCATTTTTAACTCGGTAGCTATCATTCGACTTGTTAAATGCCGGAGCAGCAATATCAAAATGCATGTACGGATAATCAACAAAATGATTTAAGAATCTTCCGGCGGTGATAGCTCCCGCATGAGGTCCACCTACGTTTTTAATATCTGCTATATCCGATTTAATCCATTCGTCGTATTCTTCCCAAAAAGGAAATTCAGCTAATCGTTCGTACACTTGATCTCCTGCATCGTGTAACGCTTTTCTAGTTTTGTCAGGCACATCTCCCATGCAAACAATGCCCATCGGACCTATCGCCGCTGCCGCGGCTCCTGTCAATGTAGAAAATTCAAGTACTAACTCAGGCTTGTATCTTTTTGCATAATGCAATGCATCTGCTAAAATTAATCTTCCTTCTGCATCGGTATTTAAAACCTCTACCGTTTTTCCACTCATCATGGTAATCACATCTCCCGGAACATAAGCATCCCCATCTGGACGATTGTCAGTAGCAGGAACTAATGCAATTACATGAACAGGAAGTTTTGCTTTTGCAATGGCATAAATAGCACCACCCACTGCAGCACCTCCACCCATATCGCATTTCATAAAATCCATCGAGTTAGGAGTAGGTTTCAAACTCATCCCACCTGTATCGTAAACCACACCTTTACCTACTAAAACCACTGGTTTTTTATTTACAGCATTTTTAGGTTTCCATTCCATGATCGTAAATGTAGGAGCTTGTATCGATCCTAAATTTACAGCAAGCAATCCGCCCATCTTTAGCTGTTTAATCTTTGCTTTGTTCAACACCTGAACGTTGAATCCAGCTTGCTTGCCCATCAACGTAAACTGCTTTGCAAATTCAGTAGCATTTAAAAATGATTGTGGCTCATTCACTAAATCGCGCGCTTTGAAAACCGCTTCGTTGAGTATATTTTGTTGCTGAATTTCTTTTTCGGTCAACCGGTTGGATTGAATAAAAATTGTTTTCACCGCATGCTCTTCTTTCTTCTTGCCCGTTCGGTATTTCAGGAATTGATAGCCCGCCAACACTAATCCTTCCGCATAAGCCAAAACCAAATCTCCAGGCAAAGTTGAAATAAGTGTGACTTGCTCCATTTTTCCAGCTTGAAGGCGAGAAAATTGCGTAGCACCACTTTTTCGAGCCATTTCAAGCCGTTGCGATGAATTCTTCTTTTCAGTCTCGATTTGTTGTAAGTAAATCATTCTATTATATTGATTTACAGCAACAAATTTCTTTTCGGACTTCAGTTCCGACTTAATAAAGGCGATTTCATCCTTCGTAAAGTAAGTAGACGAAAAGTCCTCATTCTTAAAGAGTAACAAGATATGTCCCTCTTTACGAGGAGATGACAGGTGTTTTAGTGTGATCTGCATAGAGTTGCGTAAATTTGAGCGGATGAAATTACGGAAAGCCTTTGTCATCCTCAATTCTATATCGCAATTGATAATAACTTTTAGTTGAGATAGGGGTTGTAAAGGTCAAAGAAGATGAAAAAATGAACAGCGATATACTACTCCAGCGGGCATTAAACTTTGAGTTTCTCTCAGCCAACGAGGGAAAATATCTTTTTGAACATGTATCCACTGCCGATTTGATGTATGTGGGAAATGAATTACGAAAAAAGCAAAAGCCAGATGGTAAAGTAACGTGGATCATCGATCGAAATGTAAATACCACGAACGTTTGCATAGCGAATTGCAAGTTTTGTAATTTTTATCGCATCCCCGGTCATGAAGATTCCTACACGACTACCATCAATCAGTATAAAGAAAAAATTGAAGAAACTTTTCGCTATGGTGGAGAGCAATTGCTTTTGCAAGGTGGTCATCATCCTGAACTAGGATTGAGTTTTTATGTGGATTTGTTTTCGGAATTGAAAACCTTGTATCCACAATTGAAATTGCATGCGCTGGGTCCACCTGAAATCGCTCATATTTCGAAGCTAGAAAAAATGTCGCATACCGATGTGTTGAAAGCTTTGCATAAAGCTGGCCTCGATTCACTCCCAGGCGCAGGCGCAGAAATCTTAAATGATCGAGTGCGCCGAATGATTTCTAAAGGAAAATGTCCGGGCCGTGAATGGTTAGATGTGATGCGTGCTGCCCATCAACTTAATATTACCACATCGGCAACCATGATGTTCGGACATATTGAAACGTTAGATGAACGTTTTGAACATTTAGTTTGGTTGCGCGAAGTGCAGAGCGAAAAACCAGCACATTCCAAAGGATTTATTGCTTTTATTCCTTGGCCATTTCAAGATGAAGGAACGATGTTGCGTCGAGTAAAAGGAATACGTAATAGCGTGAGTGGAGATGAGTATATTCGTACAATCGCTATTAGCCGAATTATGCTACCAAATATTGTCAACATTCAAGCTTCTTGGTTAACCGTGGGTAAAGCCATTGCTCAAGTTTGTTTATCAGCTGGAGCTAATGATTTTGGCTCTATTATGATAGAGGAAAATGTTGTTTCTGCCGCAGGAGCACCGCACCGATTTACGAGTGATGGGATCCAAGAATCGATTCGAGAAGCGGGTTTCGAACCGGCGTTAAGAAATCAACAGTACGAGTATCGTTCCTTGCCTGAAATAATGGAACAACAGCGTATCACTTACTAAAATAATTTTATCTGAATCGCGTTTAAATATGATGATCCGAAATTCTACTAAATTGTTCTTTTTGTTCGTCGGAATGATTTTCATTCTTTTTTCGAATAATACTTTTGCTACTCATAATCGTGCGGGTGAAATTACGTACGTAAAACTAAGTACCTATACTTACCGAGCTACTATCGTTACGTATACTAAATCATCAAGTCCTGCCGACCGACCAGAATTAGAATTTTGGTGGGGGGATGGTAATCGTGATACATTACCTCGTGCAAATATTACTTTTAATGTGGGACCCGATATACAACGAAATATTTACTTTGGGGAACATACTTATCCAGGTAGCGGAAGTTACAAAATGTATTTTCTGGATGAGAATAGAAATGCGAATGTCGTGAATATTCAAGGATCAGTGAATTTACCATTTTATGTCGAAACACAATTGATTATTTCTCCAGCATTTCTTTCCAATTCTTCTCCGCAACTTTTACAACCTCCCATTGATGATGGTGCAGTAAATAGATTGTTTATTCATAATCCTAATGCTTTCGATCCCGATGGTGATAGTTTGTCCTATGAATTAGTGCAGTGTAAAGGTTTTGGCGGTGCACCCATTCCAACGTTTTCGTATCCTGCCGCCAGCGTATCATTTACACTGGATGCGGTGTCGGGCGATTTGATTTGGGATTCTCCATTGCAACAAGGCGAATTTAATGTAGCCATGATCATTCGTGAGTGGCGTAGAATTGCCGGAATAGGATTGTTGAATATTGGTTACGTGACACGTGATATGCAGATTACCATTTATCCTCCAATAAATGATCCTCCCGTGCTCTCAACTATTTTAGATACTTGCGTCGAAGCAGGAGCATTTCTTACCTTTACAATATCTGCTACTGATCAAACAATCACAGAAACTGTAACGCTTTCGGCAACTGGTGGACCTTTTGAAGTGTTAGTAAACCCTGCAACTTTTACTTCTACTCCTGCGCTAGGAACAACGACGGGCGATTTTCAATGGAATACCAATTGTGCACATGTGCGAAAAACACCATATACTGTAGTTTTTAAAGCGAGGGATAATAATGCACAAGTGGAACTTGCCGATTTAGAGTCGGTGAATATTACAGTGGTTGGACCTTCACCAAAAAATCCAAGCTCATTTCCTTTTGGAAATACGATTCAATTAAGTTGGAATCAAAGCGCATGTACGGAAGCAGTAGGTTATCACGTGTATCGTCGTCTAGGTTCTTATGGATTTGTTCCGGGCTATTGCGAAACCGGAGTGCCTGCCTATACAGGTTATGTTCGAATTGCTTCGGTGAATGGATTAGGTACTACGAATTTTACGGATGATAATAATGGAAATGGATTGGCTATTGCCGTTCAGTATTGTTATATGGTTACTGCCTTTTATCCCGATGGTGCCGAGAGTTATGCATCAGTAGAATTTTGTAATAGTCTCCGTCGCGATTTGCCTGTTATCACAAATGTAGATGTAAACACAACGGACATTTCTACGGGACAAATTTATGTGGCTTGGGGAAAACCTACCGAATTAGATACCATTCAAACTCCAGGTCCTTATCGTTATATTTTGCAACGTGCCGATGCTTCTGGAAATTTTGTAGATGTAATTACTTACACCAATTTAAATGACACAACCTTTAATGATGTTGTATTAAATACAAAGGATATCCAGTACCGCTATCGTGTTCAATTTTGGAATGATACTCCTGGAAATGTTTTTTCTATTGGTAATTCGCAAACGGCATACAGTGTTTATTTAACAGCTGCTCCTGGCGATGAAAAAAACAATTTGGCGTGGAATGTAAATGTTCCGTGGTCGAACAATGAGTATGTAGTGTACCGCGAAAATGCTCCCAATGTTTTTGATTCCATCGGCGTTACCAGCAATCTTAATTATGTAGATGATTCACTCGTGAACGGTCAGAATTATTGTTATTATATAAAAAGTATAGGTGAATATTTTGTAGATGGATTAGTGAATCCCATTATAAATAAATCTCAAATATTTTGCAGTACGCCTATCGATAATGAGGCTCCATGTCCTCCTTTGTTAGTGAATGGACCCAATTGTCCTGCGTTACTTGATACTTTGTTTTGGTCAATCGATACGTCATGTGCTTTTGATGTGTTTGAGTATAATGTATATTATGCAGCAGCAGGTACTAATCAGATTAACCTCATTGCCACAGTGAGTGCGGGCAACTATTCTTACATTTATCAAGGAGTGAATTCTATTGCAGGATGTTATTACATTACAGCCACCGATTCAAATGCCAATGTAAGTTTGTCGAGTAATATTGTTTGTACAGAAAGTTGTCCTGACTATGTATTGCCCAATGTTTTTACTCCCGATGGAAATTCAATCAACGATGTTTATCATCCTATTAATCCGTATCGTGATGTAAAGGATATCGATATGCAAATATTTAATCGTTGGGGAGATATGATTTTTGAAACAACGGATCCAGATATTGGTTGGAATGGAAAACGAAATAACGACGGAGAGGAAAGTCCAGAAGGTGTTTATTTTTATGTGTGCAAAGTAAATGAAATTACGTTGAATGGCGAAACGAAACCACGTGTATTAAAAGGCATTATTCACTTATACCGCGGAACAAAAGTTAAATAGAATATGAAGAAGATTGTTGGAATTATTCCTGCACGTTACGATTCAACTCGCTTTCCGGGGAAACCCCTTGCCCTAATTGCTGGCAAAACGATGATTGAAAGAGTGTATGAACAAGCTAAGAAATCATCTTTATTGCAAAGAGTTGTGGTGGCTACCGATGATAATCGTATAGCCGAAACCGTTAGAAGCTTTGGTGGAGATGTGATCCTCACCCGCACCGATCATCCTTCAGGTACCGATCGCTGTGCAGAAGCGTTGTCGAAGTTGGATGAGCCTTTCGATGCAGTGATCAATATTCAGGGCGATGAACCTTTTATTCAGCCAGGTCAAATTGATTTGTTAGCCGGCGCCTTAGCAGAAGAAAATGTAGATATTGCTACGTTAGTTAAAATTATAAGATCGCACGATGAGTTGATCAATGAAAATATTCCTAAGGTGGTGATGGCAACCAATGGTGATGCCCTTTATTTTTCGCGTCAACCCATTCCGTTTATGAAGAATTTTAAAACAGAACATTGGCTTCCTCAGCATAACTATTATAAGCATATCGGTATTTATGGATATCAAGCTTCCATCTTACCTCGTTTAACACAATTACAACAAGGTGTGTTGGAAAAAATTGAATCATTAGAGCAACTCCGTTGGCTCGAACATGGATTTAAAATTCGAACACGCATTACTGAATTTGAAACCATTGCCGTAGATACTCCAGAAGATTTGCAAAGAGCGCAACAGTACATTTCTCCGTGATTCCTATGTCTTTGATTTGATTTCACCTAGAATAGCTAAAATTATCTTTTTGCCTTGATTTTGATGATATTTGCCCAGTTGATTTGGCTTTCCCTCTTCATTGTACTATATTAGCACCTTCAGTAGAACAAAATTGGGTATTCCTTTATATATCAGTGAGTTATTGTATGTCAGTGATTGTGTAATCATTCCTGGCTTAGGTGGATTCGTGGCCAATAGTCGTTCTGCATTTTTAAATCCAGCTCAGCATACATTTAATCCTCCAGTTCGCCGAATTGCATTTAATGCTAGTTTGAGAACCAATGACGGACTTTTGGCAAATTATGTTTCTCGCCGCGAAGGAATTACTTACGGTGATGCAGTAACTAAAATTAAGTATTTTGTTGAAGATGTGATTTCCCGCTTGCAATCGGATGAATCAGTTCAATTAGAAAAAATTGGAGCGATGAATTTCGATAGTGAAAGTCGAATTCAATTTGAGCCGGATACTACGGAGAATTATTCTTTGGATGCGTTTGGATTAATTACTATTCATTCACCTGCAATAAAAAGAGATTCAGGTGCAAAAGTGAAGACGTTAAAAGTAGCTGGTGAAAAGAAATTATGGCGTTTGTTGGAGTTGATTCCAGCAGCAGCCGTTTTTGCATTGCTAGTATTCAATCCAAAAGTAATTCAAACATTAAATACCGGATTAGCACAAATTCTTCCACTTAACGAAATTTATCAAAGTCCCGAAGTAAAGTATTCAGGTGTCAATGATTCGCAATTTGCTCCTTTTGAAAATCCTCCTGTTGTCGAAGAAAATGTTTTACCATTAGTTGTTGATTCGAATCCAGAAATGATTCCTGTTCAAGAAGCAGAATTAACCCCTGTTGATTCTACTTACGTTGCTCCTGTCGTTAAAGAAGTGGAAGCAGTGGCTGAAACTAAAGAAAGTTCTACACGATCATTTTATGTGGTAGTTGGATGTTTTCGTATAGAGGAAAATGCCAAAAATTTAATAGCGGAAGCCGATTTATTAGGTTACGATGCAAATATCATCGGGCAAAATGATCAAGGCTTATATGTCGTGAGTCTTTACTCTTCCAATAGTTTGTCTAAAGTGCAATCTGAACTCAATTCTATTAAAGTTGAGTTTGAGAAGAATGCATGGGTTTTAGTGAAGTGATTTTTATTTGCTTTGTAAATTAAAACATAATTAATATCAGGTTTTATTTCATTTATCATCTAGTATATTTCACGACCTTTACATCCTAGATTATGAAAGTAATCACCAAAATAAAAAGTTCGTTTCAGCATAAATGTCCACAGTGTTTGGAAAGTGATATGTTTATCGATCCCAATCCCTACCACTTGAAGAATATGTCTAAGATGTATTCTCATTGCCCCAACTGCGGACTCAATTTCGAACCCGAACCTGGCTATTATTATGGCGCCATGTATGTGAGTTATGCATTCACCATCGCCGTCTCTGTAGCCATTTTTTTATTTTATTGGGTGCTATTTTCCGAGTTCGACACGCTCACCTTTATTATTGCAAATACAGTAGTTCTCATCGTTCTCGCTCCTTATACTTTCCGAACAGCAAGAGCGGTATGGCTCAATCTTTTTGTGAAGTATGTTGCGACGTTGAAGAAGAAATCGATTTGAATTCGCGAGACTTCGCGATGAAAAAATTCTATTAGTTGATTTTACAATTTTTAAAGTAGTATTTAGAATTAAATTTTTTAATTAAATGCTACTTTTTCTTATTTTGTTAGGATATGATCATTTCATTTGTACTTAGCAAATCCGTTTTTATCCGCTTAATCTGTGTCATCCGCGTTCTATTACTGCTTCATTAAACAAATATCTGTTTGAATAAAGATTCAACTTCGTCTTTATCGATCTATGTCTGAATGTTTAATAAACCCAACGGTAAAATCTACACATTCATCAATGCTTCGAAATTGAAACCCCAATTTTTTTATTTTCTCCGACGAATAATAATATTTACTTCTCGCCGATTTAGCCGTTTCTCTCGTGATAAAAGGTGCTTTGCCCGTTAATTTTGTTACTATATAAACTATAGGCCATGCTAAAGATGCCATCCACGAATGAATTTTGATGGAAGGTTTTTTAACTTTCATCGCCAATGCCATTTTATCAAATAAATTTTTAAAACTTAAATCAGCTGCACTCAAAATAAATCGTTCTCCAGTAATTTCTTTCTTCCACAGAAAAAGAAGCGCATCACTCACATCTCTCACATCTACAAATCCACTTACACCCTCTGTGTAAAATGGAAATCCTCTTTTTATTTTTCCAAATAAGGCAGCGCTACCTTTTGTGAAATCTCCCGGACCTAATACTATACTCGGATTTATAATCACTGCTGGTAATCCTTCTGCTATGCCACGCCATACTTCCCGCTCTGCACCATATTTACTGATCGCATAATTGGAAGGATGCGAGTTGGGATCCCAATGTGTGTTCTCGTCAATTTTTTGCTCTCCCGAAATTCTTCCCAAAGTTGACACCGAACTAACATGTCCGAAAAATTTAAAGTTCGGAAGTTGTGTGCATATGTTTACAAGATTCGCTGTTCCTTCTATATTTATTTTTTCCATCCTTGCCGCCTCGGCTGGAATAAAAGAGATCATCGCACCAGAATGAAAAATAGTGTCGATCCCTTCACAAATGGAATCTAAACTATCAATTTCAAGTAAGTCGCCATCTACCCAATTCACCCTTTCCCTTAACTCAATTTCATTCTTTGTGTATTTTTCAAATAAGTGAATGGAGGAATTTTTACGTTTTAAAGCGCGTACTTGATGTCCTGCCTTTACCAAATCGTAAAGGAGTCGGGAACCTATCATTCCTGTGCCGCCAGTCGCTAAAATCATGTCGCGAAGATAATGGAATGGAGCCTCTCTCTGCATGGATTTGAAAATCAAGACTCAAGGAGTTAAAAATTGAATAGAAGTGTATAGATCTTGCCGACGGCTACCTCCTCACGAATTCGTAAATTTGCAGTCAATTCTTAATCCTAATTCGAATTTACTTCTTATGAGTACTCCTGCATTGAATTTTATTGAAGAGCTTAAATGGCGCGGTATGCTGCAAGATATGATGCCCGGCACCGACGAACTTTTGAAGAAAGGTCCAGTGAAAGGGTATATAGGCTTTGATCCAACTTCAGATTCTTTGGGCGTTGGAAATTTAGTGCAAGTAATGATCTTGTTGCATTTTCAACGCTGCGGTCATCAGCCTGTAGCGCTTGTGGGTGGAGCAACCGGAATGGTGGGCGATCCTTCAGGAAAGTCAGCAGAACGGAATTTGTTGAGTGAAGAAATCTTGAATGCGAATTTGCAAGGACAGAAGAAGCAGTTGGAAAAGTTTTTGGATTTTACTGCAGGACCTACGCAAGCAAGTATTGTCAATAATTATGATTGGTTTAAGAATTTTAATTTTCTTGATTTTATTCGTGATGTGGGTAAACACATCACAGTAAATTATATGATGGCGAAGGATAGCGTAAAATCGCGCTTAGAATCTGGATTGTCTTTTACAGAGTTTAGTTATCAGCTTGTGCAAGGCTACGATTTTTACTATTTGTGGAAACATCAAGGCTTAAAATTGCAAATGGGCGGCTCCGACCAATGGGGAAATATCACCACAGGTACTGAACTTATTCGTAGAATGGAGGGCGGTGAAGCATTTGCTTTAACTACACCACTCATCAAGAAAGCCGACGGAACAAAATTTGGAAAAACAGAAAGTGGAAATATTTGGCTGGATCCTAAAAAAACAAGTCCATATAAGTTTTTTCAGTTTTGGTTGAATAGCTCTGATGAAGACAGTAAAAATTACATTCGGATTTTTACAACAAAATCGCAAGAGGAAGTTCTCGCATTAGAAGCAGAACATAATATCGCTCCCAATCAACGTTTACTTCAGAAAGCCATTGCAAAGGAAGTAACCATTCGTGTGCACAGTGAAAATGATTATAATGCAGCAGTGGAAGCATCCGAAATTTTATTTGGAAATGCACCCACTGAAGCATTGAGTAAACTCGATGAAGAAACTTTGTTGAGTGTGTTCGAAGGCGTTCCTCAAATGCAAATTTCTCGTGATGAATTAGCTGCTGGAATTTCGGTGATTGAGTTGTTGTCCGATAAATCCAATGTGTTTCC
>CAIXTT010000039.1 GCA_903922455.1 uncultured Bacteroidota bacterium
ACCACCTGAAGGAGTGATATCAAGTAAATAATCTGCAGCTGGAACAGATACATATCCGTTTAATTCAGTGTACGTAATACTATCAATAAGTTGAGCCACATTTCTTGCGAATACATCTACCGCAGGAGCATCCGTAGCACCGTGCAATACAGCAACATCTACGTTAGCACCATTTAAACCTGTTTCTTGCATGTCAGAGAATAACAACAACTGAAATGCGGTTGAAATTCCCTCTGGGTTTGCAGCAAATGCAGCTGGATTTAAAACGCCATTCGCTACCGCAACATAAGTTTCTCCATCGGCTAAAACCACCGGAATATTAACCAATATGTCATTCACAGAGGCACTGTTTGGAGGAGCAATTCCGATATTTAAAGTTTGACCACTATTTACATCAATGAAAGGTGTTGCTGTGCGAAAGTTGAAATTGTCAAGTAGAAGGCCGCCGTTCACATATACATCCACCGAAGCAGCACCTGGATCAGCAGCATTGTGAATGATTTGTAAACGTGCATCTCCAACTTTGTTTAAGGTAACTACTGTTCCATTTGGAAGAGCTGCGAACAAACCAAATGCTGCACCATTTTGGTTTTGACTTGGGTCAAGAAATCCAGAAGCAAATACAACGGCAGCGCCTCCTCCGAGTCCATTTAATTCAGCAGAGAATGTAGCAACAATAACGCTATTGTTATTCCCAGGCGTTACATCTAATAAATAATCACCAGCAGGAACACTGATGTACGGTGTGAAGTCAGTGTAAGTCGCATCATCTACTAAGGTACCTACTCCTTGCGCTATAACATCTACAGTAGGAGCGTCCGTGCAACCATGTAATACTTTAAAATCTACTTCTCCTGGAATTAAAGAAGCATTTCTCATATTATCTGAAATGATTAATTGAAAACCGGTAGAAACTGAGTTTGGGTTAGAAGTAAACGAACCAGGATTTAATACACCCGAGGCAATTGCTACATAACGTTGGTTTTGAACCAAGGTAACAGGGATGTTAACCAAAGTATCATTAACACTCGTGCTATTTCCTGGCGCTATTCCAATATTTAATAGTGTTCCTGAAGGTACTGGTAAATAAGGTGTCGCTTGTCTAAAAGCAAAGTCATTTAAAGTCAGACTGCCGTTAATGTAAATATCCACCGTCGACGCGGCTGGATCTGCACTGTTGTGAATTACTTGAAGTTCAGCTTGAGCAAAACTTTCCGCTACCATACCGAATGATAGTAATAGCGTAAATAGAGTTTTTAGAGTTTTTAGTGTTTTCATTTTGATAGGTTTGGTTAGTTAATGTTTGTTAAACACAACACAAGTATTTTTGTTTAACTTATATATAAAAATATTAAACAAAATAGTGTAAATTATTGAAAATCAAAGATAAAATTTGTTGCATTGACCTATCAAACATGTTGAAGTAGGAATTAGAAAGGGGAGTAGGATGAAAGCCTTTTTCATTTGAACATTTTTTTAGATGTTTAAAATGTATCAGGAAGGGAATAGCCCTTAATTATCTCCTCATTTTGTTTTCAACTAAATACATATTTATAAGAGTAACTTCAATCTGAAGTGAAAATGATTTGAAAATAGATGGGTTTTTATAAATCCGGCAATTTTACGTCGTCAGGAACAATAAAGGAAGTTTTGAATTCGAATTCAATCATTTTTAAAAAACCAACAGCCTCCAATCGCGTTCTAAAATCACCTACTCTTACTTTAAAATTAGGTTGGTGGTAGACCATGTAAGCAGAAATTTTTGGATGGTTCTGCAAAAAATTACTTTTAATCTCTTGTGCCTTGATTCGCTCATTTCCAAAATAAATTTGAATCCGATATCCAGGCATTGTCATTTTAGAAGCATTTACCTTTTTATGACGTTGAGTTAAGATTAAAGCTAAACTATCATTGTTTAACTTTTGGGCAGCACAAACGTTTGACACCGCAAGAAAGAGAAGAAGGATTAAACGCATCGGGCAAAGGTCGTAATTTTGAAGAATAAATTATTTTTTTGTTAGATTATTAGCATTCAGAGATATAAATATTTTTACATGATGTCTATTATTTCATTGGTTTAGATCTATTTTTTGTCCTAGAAACTTATTAACATTTTAGAAGGTTATAAAATTAATTACTTGATTATTAATTCGAATTATTTTCTTGAATTGATTGTTGGATCCAAGAGTTTTGATTTAATTTTCTTTTAGTGGTGGAAGTCAAACGAATCCGTTGATTTTTTCGACGCTCAAATAGAATGCATAAAAATAACTGCTTTTTTTACTCTAAAAAAAACGATTGAATAATAGTTTGCACTAAATTTGGCGCTTAGAAAATTACACGGTATTGACACTTATCGGTAAAAATATTTCAATAAATTAACTTAAAATTATTTCGAGCATATGCTACGTTACGTATATAGGATTCTGACAATTAATGCGTTAGTACTATCCCTGATCGTAATCTTCCAAACTTCGACACAGGCCCAGCCAAATGGGGAAGCCTTGTTCAAAGCCAATTGTACCGCCTGCCACGTAGTGGGTGTAGACGTTGTCGTTGGTCCGGGTTTGAAAAATGTACACACAAAGTACAAAGAAGACTGGTTGATCAAATGGATTAGGAATTCTCAAGCTTTAGTAAAATCCGGAGACCCTCAAGCGGTGAAGGTGTATGAGCAATTTAATAAGGTGGCTATGACCTCTTTTAATCTATCGGACGATGAGATTAAAAGTATTATCGGATACATCAAAACCACGAGTGAAGCAGCACCAGCTGCAGTGCTTACTCCGGATGGTGCTGTTGGAGGAACTCCAGTGAAAGATGATGGTTTTCCATTTACATTAACGCTGGTTTTGTTAACAATATTTGTCTTGTTCGTAATTCTAAATCGCGTTCAAAAAGGACTTCAAAGAGTCATCAATGACCGTAATGGAATTCCAGAGCCTGCAAAATTAACTGGAAAGGCAGGATTGAAAGTATGGATCCGAGGAAATAAAAAGTTGATCGCCTTTTCATTTATCGCCATATCAGTGATAGGATCAGTAGCAGGTTGGGAAGCACTTGCCAGTATCGGTTTAAATCAAAATTATGCGCCTGATCAACCTATAAAATTTTCACATCAAATACACGTAGGTCAGAACAAAATTGATTGTCGCTATTGTCATTCCGGAGCCGAGAAATCTAAGAATGCAGGAATCCCTTCTCCTAATCTTTGTATGAATTGTCATAAGTACGTGAAGAGTGGTCCAAAGTATGGTACAGAGGAAATTTCAAAAATTTATGAAGCTATCGGTTGGGATGTAAATGCACAACAATATACAGGTAAAACGAAACCAATCAAATGGATTCGTGTTCATAATCTTCCTGAATTAGCGTACTTCAATCACAGCCAACACGTGAAAGTGGGAGGAGTAGAGTGTGAAACTTGTCATGGACCTGTAGGAGAAATGGAAGTAATTAAGCAATACTCTCCATTAACCATGGGTTGGTGTATTCAATGTCACCGCGATACTCCTGTAAAAATGGAAGGGAATGGATACTACGCTGCAGTACACGAAAAATATAAAGAAAAATACGGTCCTGATGCGAAGCTTACTGTTGAAAAACTAGGCGGAACTGAATGTGCTCGTTGTCATTATTAATAATTGAATCAATAAACAACATCACCACGTGGTGTGTTGAATATATAACCCTGGTATAATCACCAAGACCGTTATGGAAAAACGATATTGGAAAGGTGTTGATGAACTCAACAATGATCCTGAATTTGTAAGACTTCGCAATAATGAATTCTTTGAGCACCTACCGCTGAATGAAACATTACAGAAGAAAGCAGAAAGTGATTCTTCTACATCTCGTAGAGATTTCTTAAAGTTCTTGGGCTTTAGCGTAGCTGCAGCCTCTTTAGCTGCATGCGATGCACCCGTGAAAAAAGCGATTCCTTATGTGGTGAAGCCCGAAGAAATTACGTTAGGTGTGCCTAATTATTATGCTTCTACTTTTGCAGATGGTTCTGACTATTGCAGTGTATTAATTAAAACACGTGAAGGTCGTCCTATCAAAATAGAAGGAAATGAATTGTCTTCTGTTACGAAAGGTGCAACGAACGCTCGTGTTCAAGCATCTGTTTTGAGTTTGTACGATAACGCCCGTCTTCAACAGCCAATGGCAAAGAAGAAGCGTACAGAATGGACTGCAGTCGATGTGGAAATCACAGCTAAATTAGCAGAGCAAGCAGCAGCAGGAAAAAAGATTGCCGTAGTGACAAGTTCAATGTATAGCCCATCGGGCAAAAGAGCTTTGAGTGATTTTATGGCAAAGTATCCAACCGCTTCTCATGTAGTGTATGATGCGGTTTCGTACTATGGAATGTTAAAAGGAAACGAACTTTCTTTTGGAAAAGCCGTGATCCCATCTTACAGTATTAATAAAGCGGAAGTGATCGTAAGTTTTAACGCCGACTTCTTGCAAAACTGGTTGTCTCCAATCGAGTTCGCTCGTCAGTATGGTGAAACTCGTAAACTTCGTAATGGAAAAAGAACGTTGTCAAAGCATCATCAGTTTGAAAGTATGCTTTCTCTTTCAGGTGCCAACGCAGATCAACGTCACAAAATAAAACCAAGTCAGCAATCTGCTGTAATCGCATCTTTATACAATAAAGTAGCGGCACTAACAGGTGGCACCTCCGTAACTGCAATTTCAACTCCTTTAGATAAGTCTTTAGATAGTATCGCGAAGGAATTAGCTGCAGCAAAAGGAAAATCAGTAGTGATGAGTGGATCAAATGATCCGAATGAACAAGTAATGGTGAACGCCATCAATTTCCTTCTTGGAAACTATGGATCTACTATCAACTTAGATCGCACTTGTAATTTAAAGAATAGTAATGATGCAGGGTACGCACAACTTTTATCCGATATGGATGGAGGTAGTGTTGGAGCGGTTATTTTCTGGAATACAAATCCTGCTTATACTGCTTCCAATCCAAAAGCATTCGCAGCCACACTTGCTAAAGTGCCTGTGAAAATTTCTTTGTCCGATCGTGAAGATGAAACAGCACAAGGTTGCGATTACGTATGTCCAGATCATCATTACCTCGAGTCATGGGGAGATGCAGAAGCATACAAAGGAAGCTTTAGTTTAATGCAACCTACCATTCGTCCTTTGTTTAACACACGTCAAGCAGGCGAAAGTTTGTTGAAGTGGAGTGGAAATACAAATACAGATTATTATACTTATATCCGTAGTACTTGGAATACATCAGTATTTCCAATGCAAAATGGAATGAGTTCTTTCGATGCTTTCTGGAATCAAGCTTTGAGAGATGGAATTTTTGAAGCTTCTTTCGTTATCGGTGGAGCAACATCTTTCTCTGGTAATGTAGCAGCTGCAGCTAATTTATTAGGTAAACCAGCTTCAGGAATTGAAATTACGCTCTATGAAAAAGCAGGATTAGGAAATGGAGCCGGAGGAAATAATCCTTGGTTACATGAATTACCAGATCCTATCACTAAAGTTTGTTGGGATAATTATTTCGCAGTTCTTCCTACATATGCCGAGAAAATGGGATGGCGTCAAGGAACTGTGATCGAAGTGAAAGTTGGAAATTCAAGTGTGAAAGGTCCTGTGTTGTTGCAACCTGCCATGGCGGATGAAACCATCGCAGTAGCGCTAGGTTACGGTCGTACAAATTGTGGTAAGGCAGGAAATAATGTTGGGTTTAATGCTTATCCATTGGTAAGTATGACCGGCGGCGTGCTGAACTATTATGCAACCGGTGTTGCTGTCAATAAAACCGTTGAAGACGATTATACTTTTGCTTTAACACAAACACATCATACCATGATGGGTCGTGATATCGTAAAGGAAACAAGTTTGGCTGCTTGGTTGAAAGATCCTAAAGCAGGAAATCCTCCTGAATTAATCGCATCTCCAGAAGGTCCAAAGACTCCAGAAGAGCTGGATTTATGGAAAACAAAAGATGAACCCGGTTTTGATCGTATTAATCACTCTTGGGGTTTAGGTATCGATTTGAATAGTTGTATTGGTTGCGGTGCATGCGTTATTGCTTGTAACGCTGAAAATAATGTACCTGTTGTTGGTAAAGATGAGATTGGTCGTGCTCGCGAGATGCATTGGATTCGTATCGATCGTTACTATACCAGTGACATTACGAAAGAAAATGCTGAAGAAAAGGGACTTGGTAAATTGGATATGTATGGTGAAATGGAAAAGCCAGCTTCCGACAATCCACAAATCATGTTCCAACCAGTCATGTGCCAACACTGTAATCACGCTCCTTGTGAAACAGTTTGTCCAGTAGCAGCAACAACACATAGCTCTGACGGATTAAACATGATGGCCTATAACCGTTGTGTGGGTACTCGTTATTGCGCAAACAACTGTCCCTATAAAGTACGTCGTTACAATTGGTTTAAGTATAGCGATAATGATCAGTTCCCATATAACATGAATGATAGTTTAGGTAAGATGGTTTTAAATCCAGATGTTACCGTTCGTTCACGTGGAGTAATGGAAAAATGTTCAATGTGTATTCAACGTATTCAGTATGGTCGTTTAGATGCTAAGAAAGAAGGTCGTCGTCCAAAGGATGGTGAAATTAAAACAGCATGTGCACAAGGTTGTCCTACGAATGCAATTGTATTTGGTGATTTCAATGATCCAAATTCTCAAATAAGTGAACTCTTCAAAGACGAGCGTAGTTATCATTTGCTTGCTTCTGTGGGAGCACGTCCTTCTGTATTTTATCAAACGAAAGTTTGGAATCGTACGGAAGAACCAGTAAAAAATCATCATTCATAAAAAAGAAATTAATCTCGAGTATAGTATTCTTCTCTTATGCATAAAGAATCGGAACTTCGTCCTCCACTCATCCTAGGTGACAAAACCTGGCACGACATCACAGAAGATGTATGCCGCCCGGTGGAATCAAAAGCCAACAAATGGTGGTGGCTTGCCTTCTCTGTATCATTAGCCGCATTCATATGGTGGGTGATAGCAGTATCGTACACAGTTGGAACCGGGCTTGGTGTCTGGGGTTTGAATAAAACCGTTGGTTGGGCATGGGATATCACTAACTTCGTTTGGTGGGTAGGTATCGGTCACGCTGGAACCTTGATCTCAGCCATCCTTTTATTGTTCCGTCAGAAATGGCGTTTATCAATTAACCGATCTGCAGAAGCGATGACGATCTTCGCTGTAATTTGTGCAGCAAGTTTTATCGTATCTCACATGGGCCGCCCTTGGGTGGCTTACTGGCCATTACCACTCCCTAACCAATTTGGTTCTTTATGGGTGAACTTTAACTCACCACTGGTTTGGGACGTATTCGCCATCTCGACTTATTTTAGTGTATCGTTAGCATTCTGGTATACTGGATTGATTCCTGACTTTGCGGTAATTCGTGATCGTGCTAACACAAAATGGCGCAAGCGTATTTATACCATCTTGAGTTTTGGATGGATAGGTTCAGCAAAAAACTGGCAACGTTTTGAAGAGGTTTCTCTTGTACTTGCAGGACTTTCAACACCACTTGTACTTTCGGTTCACTCCGTAGTATCCATGGACTTCGCTACGTCAATCGTTCCAGGTTGGCATACCACCATCTTCCCTCCGTACTTCGTTGCGGGTGCAATTTTCTCTGGATTTGCCATGGTGCAAACACTCTTGATCATCGTTCGTAAAGTATTAACACTTGAAGATTATATCACCATCTACCATATTGATATGATGAACCGAGTGATCTTGATCACAGGTTCTATTGTAGGTGTTGCATACATCACTGAGTTCTTCATCGCTTGGTACTCAGGTGTTGAGTATGAACAATACGCATTCATCAATCGAGCAACCGGTCCTTACTGGTGGGCATATTGGAGTATGATGACGTGTAACGTAATCACACCACAGTTATTCTGGTCGAAGAAATTACGTGAAAGTGTATTCGCTACATTTATCATTTCCATCTTCGTTAACGTCGGAATGTGGTTTGAGCGTTTTGTAATTATCGTGACATCACTTCATCGTGATTACCTTCCAAGTAGCTGGACCATGTACAGTCCAACTTGGGTAGAAGCCGGTATTTTCATTGGTTCGATCGGATTATTCTTCACTTGCTTCTTGATTTTCGTTCGTGTATTCCCCGTAATAGCCATGTCGGAATTGAAAACGATTGTAAAATCATCTACAGAAGGTGCAAAAAAGAAACAGGCTGCAACCGCTAAACAGGAGACACACTAATGAGCGCTAAGAATAAAAAATTCGTTTATGGCATTTTCGACGACGATCAAGTTGTTCTAAATGCAATTCCTGCTCTTAAAAGTAAGGGTTTGAAAGTAAAGGATGTAATTTCTCCATTTCCGATTCACGGATTGGATGAAGTATTGGGATTAGAGCGTACTCGTATTTCTATCGCTTGTTTCCTTTTTGGAATGACAGGCTGTGGTTTAGCATTGCTGATGACCAGTTACATGAACATCTTCGATTGGCCAATGGATATTGGAGGAAAGCCAAGTTTTGCATTCTATAAAAACTTGCCTGCCTTCATTCCAGTAACATTTGAAAGTACTGTATTATGTGCTGCACATGGTATGGTAATTACTTTTCTCTTGAGAAGTAAATTATTACCAGGTGTTGAACCCCATGTAATTCACCCTCGCATGTCCGATGATCAATTCGTGATGGCGGTGCAAATTAATGATGATAGCGAAATTGCAAATGTGGAGTCACAACTTCGTGCAGCTGGTGCTATTGAAACTAAAAAATAAAAAACAGAGAACCCATTGCTATGAATAAGCCAGTTGTGTTCCTTTCTTCGCTTGCATGTCTTGCCATTGTCCTATTGACCTCTTGTGGTAGAGATGCAAATGATCCAGGAACGGAATTCATGCCCGACATGTACCGTTCACCTGCCTATGCAGTATATTCTTCTAATCCCAATTTTGCAGATAGTTTGACGATGCAAACTCCTGTTAAAGGAACGATTCCAAGAGGATATGCTTTCTTCTCTTACCCTTCTACTCTTGAAGGTTATGAAGCAGCAGGTCGTGATGTTAAGAATCCATTGTTATTTACTGCCGAGAATGTTGCCGAAGGACAACGTCTCTATGGAATCTTTTGTACCCATTGCCATGGCGAAACAGGTCAAGGTGATGGAAACTTAGTGGCTATTGGAAAATTCCCGCCTCCACCAAGTTATTCAGCAGGAAATTCAAGTCGTGGAGGTCTAGTAAAGGATCTTAGCGATGGAAAAATATTCCATACCATAACGTATGGTGTGAATTTAATGGGTCCACATGCTTCTCAACTTAACCCTGAGGAAAGATGGAA
>CAIXTT010000040.1 GCA_903922455.1 uncultured Bacteroidota bacterium
CGGAACAAATCGTAAATCGAAATTATTTCCCAAATGCAAATTACAAATGATTCCTAAATTGAATCCCGATTTACCATCCGCTTCAACAACTAAAACACTGTCCGATTCGTAAAAATTATCTGCTTTCGTTAAACGGAAATCTGTAGTGTTTGTACCTAATAAAAATCCAAAGTGAATTTTTTGTTTGTCATACTTTTCTAAATTCTTAACCTTCATGCGTTGGGCATACAGCGGACTTCCTATCAAAACGATAAGACAAAAGGTAAGTAAAGTAATATTTTTACTTGTTTTCATTTTAATCCTGTGTAAATACTAGCAATACCAAACGTCAAGGATTGTGCTTTGGTATCTCGATACCCCGTTTTTGTAAGAAGTGCAGTAAATTTTTTACCGTATGGAAACGCAGCCACCGAAGCTGGTAAATATTCGTATGCTGATTTCTCCTTCGATAGTAATTGTCCCACACGAGGCATTATATAGTTCGAATAGAAATTATAGAATTGCTTCACTGGAAATTGAGTGGGTTGTGAAAATTCTAAAATGACAACTTTGCCTCCTGGCTTTAATACACGGTACATCTCCGCTAATCCTTTTTCTAAATGTTCGAAATTACGTACTCCAAAAGCAACCGTGATCGCATCAAATCGATTATCAGAATACGGAATGTTTTCCGAATCGGCTTGCTCTAATCGAATAATACCTTGGTATCCTTTTTCCATGATTTTATACCGACCAATGTCAAGCATTTTATTGGAAATGTCAATGCCAATAATTTCGCGTGGCTTTAATTTCATCGACTCAATCGCTAAGTCGGCAGTGCCAGTAGCAATATCTAATATTGATTGAGGCTGGACTTCGATGAGTTTATTGATTGTTTTTCTTCTCCAGCTTTTGTCGATTCCTCCCGATAAAACTTTGTTCAATAAATCATAACGAGATGCAATGCTATCAAACATTTCTTCTACACGCTCTCGCTTCGAACTACCTTTGTAATGTTGTGGAATAACGCTCATGATAACAAATGGATGGCCTCATCCTGCAGCTGTAATTTATCGATGGGAACAACCCCTACTTTTTCACAAACCAATCCACCCGCTAAATTTGCTAAAGCAGCAATGATGGAAGGTTTTAAATGCAATGCTAAACAAAGAGATGCAACACTAATTACAGTATCTCCAGCTCCCGAAACATCGCTTATGTTTCGAATATGTGCAGGAATGATCGCCGAATCATTTCCTTTATTATAAAAAACACCGGCTTCACTCAAGGTAACCATCAACATTTCAATTTCTTGTTGCTCTTGAAATTCTTGTGTTACTTTTTTCAATTGTGTACCATCCGTCTTGTCAATGTCAATCTTCAACCCTGATTTTAGTTCAGCTAAATTAGGTTTGAATAAACTAACACCGTGGTAAGCCGTAAAGTTTTTCTTTTTCGGATCCACTGCAGTCGGAATATTTTTCGATTTGCAAACGGTTACAATTTTCTTGATTAATGCTTCATTCAAAACACCTTTGTCGTAGTCTTCAAAAACAACAACATCTGGTTTCTGCTGATCAATCAATAGTTTTATTTTTTCAAGTAATAATTCTTGTTCTCTTAAATTGATGTCTGAAATTTCTTCATCATCTACACGAAGCAATTGATGATTGTTTCCAATCACACGTGTCTTTACCGTGGTAACGCGCTCGGTCGATGTAACCATCCCATCTACTAACATCCCCAACTCTTTCATGAGTGACAATAACTCTTCTCCAGATCGATCTGCTCCAATCACCGAACACAAAATAGGAGTAGCTCCCATGGTTTGTATGTTGATGGCTACATTGGCAGCACCTCCCAAACGACTCTCCCTTTTCGAAATAGCAACAATTGGGACAGGAGCTTCCGGTGAAATTCGGTCTACTTTACCCCATAAATAAGCATCCACCATTACATCACCAATAACCATGACTTTCAATTGGTTAAAGGCTTCAAAAAGTTCTTTTACGGTGGTATATGTATGCGAGTCGGTAAGCAAGCCGCAAAGGTAATGAATCGGAAGGAATTGCCTTAATAATTAGGCTTTCATTTTATTGTGTCTGAGGCTGCCCGCGAGTTCCCTCGGGCAGCGTTAAAAAAATGATGTTGGCTGAGGCTCTCGATGTTGGCTGAGGCTCTCGATGTTGGCTGAGGCTCTCGATGTTGGCTGAGGCTCTCGAGGCCAACCCAACTGCTGCCCGAGAGTTCCATCCGACAACAGTAAATTAAACGTTGGCTGAGGTTCTCGATGTTGGCTGAGGCTCTCGAGGCCAACCCAACTGCTGCCCTCGAGAGCCTCAGGCAGCAAAACAGCCCCGAGTACTATCGGGGGGGACAGATATTAGAACGAAGAATTCTAAATGTAACAAATCGCTCTCGGACTGCTTCTCACTCAGAATTTCGCTCTCACACTCAATTTCACACTGTTTTTTTGCCCCTTGTAAGACCGACGGAATAAGGATCCATTAAATTCTGTCATTCAATATCGAATGATGAAGTAGTAAAGCCAAGTAAAGCAAATCGAAGAAATAATTCTCAGACTAAAAAGTAAGAATTTGGAAAGAGCTCTCTCCGAAGCAGCGGGCAGGCCGTCCATCCCGAAACTTCGGGACGAACCGAGATTTTGCCGATTTTAATTTTGGTTCATGTTGAAAGTAGACGGTGCATTGTACATTAAATGCATAGATAAATTTATAGGGCAAAAATCGGTTGGTGTTGGGTGGCGTGCTTTCTTTGGTTATACCGACTCTACATATTAATTTATCGAGAGGCTTAAGGTTCATTGAATGTATGTCGGTATTTCACAACTTTATTTAAAGTTGCATAAAAGCTAATCCTGTTTCACTTTCTTTTCACGCAAAAGAAAGTAACAAGCTAGAAGGAAGAATAAATTCAATATTGATCAAAGTACTTATTTGATAGAAATAAAAAAACTTTTTATTTGAGTTTGGCAAAACTCAATTTTATTCTCCTCATTGCTTCAATCAACAACTCATCCGATGTAGCAAAACTTAATCGCACGCAATTCAAGTCGCCAAATGCTTCTCCAGTAACCATTGAAACTTTTGCATCTTTCAATAAATACATACACAGATCAGTCGCATTGTGAATGGTTGTTTGTCCGTCTGATTTTCCAAAGAAAAAAGTAACATCAGGAAAAACATAAAAAGCACCCATCGGTTTATTGAATTTCCATCCCGGAATATCTTTCATTAATCCCAATACTAAATCTCTTCTACGTAAAAATGAAACACGCATAAAATCATAATTAGCCCATTCGGTAGAAACCGCTTTTAAAGCAGCCTTTTGGGCAATGGAATTTGCACCGCTGGTAAATTGTCCCTGTACTTTATCACAAGCTTTCGAAATTTCTTTACAAGCAGCAATGAAACCAATTCTCCATCCTGTCATCGCCTGACCTTTCGAAACACCATTTACAATGATCACACGCTCTTTAATAAAATCAAACTGTGCAATGCTTTCATGTTTTGCTTCGAAATGAATATGCTCATAAATTTCATCGGAAAGAATCCAGATTTTTGAATGTGGATGTAACGTTTCTGCAATGGATTTAAGTTCCTCTTTCGTGTACATAGTCCCTGTAGGATTACATGGACTCGAAAAAATAAAAAGTTTTGTCTTTGCAGTAATTTTATCTTGAATTTGCTTTGAAGTCGGTTTGAAATCGGTATCTACTGTAGTCGGAATAAATACTGGAACACCTCCTGCTAATTGAATAATTTGAGCATAACTTACCCAATACGGTGCGGGTACAATTACTTCATCACCCGGATCAATCACACTCAAAACTACATTCGCAATACTTTGCTTTGCACCTGTAGAAACCACAATTTGATCAGAAGTATATTCTAAATTATTTTCTCTTTTGAATTTTTGTGCGATGGCTTTTCGCAAATCGGGAAATCCAGAAATAGGAGGATAGTGTGTAAATCCTTCTGCAATCGCCTCTCTGGCTGCTTCGCAAATATCTTCTGGAGTGGTGAAGTCGGGTTCTCCTAAACTCAAACTGATGATATCATGTCCTTGCTCTTGTAATTCGCGACTCAAACGAGCCATGGCAATGGTTGCTGATTCTTCTAATTGATTTACGCGTTGCGATAAGTTATTCATTTCGCTATTCTGTCGGGATTAATAGAACGCAAAACTATTAAAAAAGGTTGTCTATGTAAATAATTGAAATTTAATAGAATAGGCAAAATTAAGGTTTGATTTTAGCGTTGTTTCAACTTAGTAAAGTTAAAATTGATCTATATGGAGTTTTAATAGGATTAACTGTATTTATCGAAATGACTTATATTTGTCTCCTAATCACGAGTTAATTGGGGTAGAGTTCATTTTTTTCTGCCCATTAAAAATAATTTAAAACCAAGTTTTTGTAATGAGAATAAATCATTAGAAAAATTTCAATTTACTAAAATATGAGGTATCGCAATTTGCGATACCTCAAAAATAATATGCTAATGGTAAAGAAAAAAAGCAGTTTGGCTTTTGTTTCGGAGGATTATCTCTTGAATAAAATATACCTGTTAAGAGAAGAGAAGGTAATGCTAGATAGAGATTTAGCAATTCTTTATGGGGTTAAATCAATTAGGCTCCGTGAACAAGTAAAGCGGAATCTGTCAAGTTTTCCTTCTCATTTTATGTTTCAATTAACAGAGCAGGAAGTTGAAATAATGGTGTCTCAAAATGCGATCCCATCTAAACGACATTTGGGCGGTTCTTTACCCTATGCCTTTACTGAGCATGGGGTATTAATGCTAGCTAATGTCCTGAAAAGTGAACAAGCTATAACAGTAAGTATTAGAATAATTGAGTTGTTCGTAAAGTTAAGAAAGGTATACTATAGCAGTACTGAGTTAAAATTGGAGATAGAGAGGATCAAAGGGAAAATAGATAATCATGATAAAAATGTAGA